>NZ_JCACHU010000001.1:0-51162 GCF_059504005.1 Belnapia sp.
GACATTCTCGACAAGGTCCGTCGAGGGAAACAAGTGTTGGAGTCAGAACACTAGCGCGTCGAGGTGCCACCCATGTCCCGAACCGCCCAGCTTCCTGCCCGGCCGGAGCCGCTCACCCTGATTTTGGAGGAGACGGCGCTGATCGTCGTCGACATGCAGAACGCCTATCTCTCGCCGGGAGGCTATATCGGCCTGGTGGGGTTCGACGTCTCCGGCGCCTCGCCCATGATCGAGGAGACAGCGAGAGTGACCGCCACCTGCCGCGCCGCCGGCATCCCCGTCATCTACCTGCAGAACGGCTTCTCGCCCGACCAGCGGGAGGCGGGTGGGCCTTCGGCGCCAGTCTGGCACAAGTCAAACGCGCTGAAATTCATGCGCGCCAACGAGGCCTATGCCGGCAAGCTCATCACCCATGGCACCTGGGACCATGCAATCGTCGAGCCGCTGGCCCCGCAGCCGGGCGATATCGTCGTGCCGAAGTCGCGCTACAGCGGCTTCGCCGAGACGGGGCTGGAGCAGGTCCTCGCTTCGCGGCGGATCAGGACCGTGCTGGTCGCGGGCGTCGCCACCAATGTCTGCGTCGAGAGCACCATCCGGGATGCCTACCACCGGGAGTTCTTCCCGGTGATGGTCACCGACGCGACCATGGCGGCCGGGCCAGGGGCGCAGCAGGCGACCGAGTTCAACGTGGAGAGGTTCTTCGGGTGGCTGACGAGAGGCGCAGAACTGCGGGCCGCCTTGCTCAACAACCAATAAAAAAGGCCGGGGAGAAGGTATTCTCCCCGGCCTCTTCATCTATTTTTGTCAGTTTTCTTAGTCGCGCTGGAGGGCCTGGACGATCTCCTGCGTGACTTTCTTGGCATCGCCGAAGAGCATCATCGTGTTGGGACGGAAGAAGAGCTCGTTGTCCACGCCGGCATAGCCGCTCGCCATGCCGCGCTTGATGAAAAACACGGTCTTCGCCCGCTCCACATCGAGGATCGGCATGCCGTAGATCGGGCTGGACTTGTCGGTCTTTGCCGCCGGATTCGTCACGTCGTTGGCGCCGATGACGAAGGCCACGTCGGCCTCGGCGAATTCCGGGTTGATCTCCTCCAGTTCCTTCACGTCCTCATAAGGGACATTCGCCTCGGCCAGCAGCACGTTCATATGCCCGGGCATGCGGCCGGCGACGGGGTGGATGGCGTATTCCACCTGCGCGCCTTCCTTCTTCAGCAGGTCGCCCATCTCGCGCAGCACCTGCTGGGCCTGCGCCACCGCCATGCCGTAGCCGGGCACGACGATGATCTTCTGGGCGTTCTTCATGATGTAGGCGGCATCCTCCGGACTGCCGGCCTTCACCGGGGCCCGCTCGCCGCCACCGCCGCCACCGGCCGAAGCGGTGCTCGCATCCGTGCCGAAGCCGCCTAGCAGCACGTTGATGATGCTGCGGTTCATGCCCTTGCACATGATGTAGGAGAGGATGGCGCCCGAGGCGCCGACCAGCGCGCCGGTCACGATCAGCAGCAGGTTGCCGAGGGTGAAGCCGATGCCCGCCGCCGCCCAGCCGGAATAGCTGTTCAGCATCGAGACGACGACCGGCATGTCGGCGCCGCCGATCGGGATGATCAGCAGGAAGCCGAGGGCGAAGGCCAGGATCGCAATCAGCCAGAACAGCGCCGCGCTGCCCGAGGCAACGAAGGCAACGATCAGCCCCAGCAGCAGGATGCCGAGGCCAAGGTTCAGCCAGTGCTGGAACTTGAAGGTGATCGGCGCGCCCGACATCAGCGCCTGCAGCTTGGCGAAGGCGATGACCGAGCCGGAGAAGGTGATGGCGCCGATGGCGAGGCCGAGCGACATCTCCACCAGGCTGCCGCCATGGATCTGCCCGGAATGGCCGATGCCGAAGCTCTCTGGCGCGTAGAAGGCCGCGGCCGCGACGAAGACCGCCGAGAGGCCGACCAGCGAGTGGAAGGCTGCAACCAGCTGCGGCAGCGCCGTCATCTGGATGCGGGAGGCGATATAGGCCCCTGCCCCGCCACCGATGGCGAGCGCGAGGATGATCAGCCCGACCCCGCCGCCGCCCATGCCGGGGCGCAGCAAGGTCGCCAGGACGGCGATGCCCATGCCGACCATGCCATAGAGGTTGCCCTGGCGGGAGGTGGTCGGGTGGGAAAGGCCGCGCAGCGCCAGGATGAAGAGGACGGCGGCGACGAGATAGGCGAGCGTCGAGAGGGTTGCGGCCACGGTCTCAGCCCTTCTTCTTCGACTGGAACATGGCCAGCATCCGGCGCGTCACGATGAAGCCGCCGAAGATGTTCACCGCGGCCAGCGCCGCGGCGAGGAAGCCGAAGACCTGGGCGGCAAGGCTCTCGCCGAGGCCGGTCGCCAGGATGGCGCCGACGACGATTACCGAGGAGATGGCGTTGGTCACGCCCATCAGCGGGCTGTGCAGCGCCGGCGTCACGTTCCAGACCACGTAGTAGCCGACGAAGCAGGCGAGCAGGAAGATCGTCAGCAGGAAGAGGAAAGGGTCGGCCGCGGCGGCGGCAGGGGCGACATGCGCCTCGGCCAGCGCACGTGCCTGCTGGGCCAGCTCCAGGGCGCGCTGCGCCGTGGCGCTGGCCTGGTTGGCCAGGTCGGTCGGGTTCATCGCAGGGGTCTCCTCAGGCGGCCTGGGCGGGGGCGAGGCTCGGGTGGATCACGGCGCCGCCACGGGTCAGCAGCACGCCCTTCACGATCTCGTCGGCCTCCGGCAGCTTCGGCGCCTTGGCCTCCTTGTCCCAGAAGGTGGTCAGGAAGGTCAGCAGGTTGCGCGCATAGAGGGCGGAGGCGGCGGCCGGGATGCGGCCGGGCCAGTTCGGATGGCCGAGGATGGTCACGCCGTTCTCGGTGGTGACCGCCTCGCCGGGCTTGGTCAGCGCGACATTGCCGCCGGCATCGGCGGCGATGTCGACGATGACGCTGCCCGGCTTCATGCTGCGGACCATCTCCGCGGTCACCAGGGTCGGCGCCTTGCGGCCCTGCACCAGGGCGGTGGTGATGACGATGTCCTGCCGGGTGATGTGGGTCGCCACCACCTCGGCCTGCTTGGCGTAGAAATTGGCCGAGAGCTGCTTGGCATAGCCGCCGGCCGTCTGGGCCGCCTTGCTCTCCTCGTCCTCATAGCCGACGAAGCTGGCGCCGAGGGACTTGATCTCCTCCTTCGCCGCCGGCCGCACATCGGTCGCCGAGACGCGGCCGCCGAGGCGGCGGGCGGTGGCGATGGCCTGCAGCCCGGCGACGCCGGCGCCCATGACGAAGACATTGGCGGCGGGGATGGTGCCAGCCGCCGTCATCAGCATGGGGAAGCCGCGGTCGAAGGCGGCCGCGCCCTCGATGACGGCCCGGTATCCGGCAAGGTTCGCCTGGGAGGAGAGGATGTCCATGCTCTGCGCCCGGGTGATGCGAGGCAGCAGCTCCATCGCCCCGGCATCGATGCCGGCCTTGGCATAGGCGGCCGCCATCTCCGGCGTCGCCTGCAACTGGCCGAGCATCAGGGCGCCACGGGGGATGAGGGACAGCTCGTCGACCGCGCCCTCGCCCTCGGCGAGCGGGGCTCGCACCTTCAGCACGATGGCAGCGCCCTGGAGGGCCGCGGCAGCATCCGAGGCGATCTCGGCGCCGGCGGCGCTGTACTCGGAATCGGGAATGCCGGCGCTGAGCCCGGCCCCGGCCTCAACGGCGACCGTAAGGCCGAGGGCGGTGAATTTCTTGACCGTCTCCGGCGTGGCGGCGACCCGGGTTTCGGCCGGGCGGCGTTCCTTGAGCACTGCAAGTCGCATGCGGGTCTCCCCCTTCGGGCGCGGAACATGCGCATGTGACGGCGGGGAGGCAAGATGGAATGTCCGAGCCGCAGCCACGGAATTGGGCAAAACCCTGCCCAAGCCCGTGAATGAGGCGCCCGGCCTATTTGGCGATGGCGCCGGCCATGGCGGCTGGAACCCTGGCTTCCTTCAGCCCATCAGCCTGGCGCTGGGCAAGCTCCGCCTCGGAGAAGTCCTTTGCCAGCTCCATGAACATCTGGTGCCAGTTGATCTGCGCCCGAAGCCGGAGGAAGACGCTGCCCAAGCCCACCGCGGCCCGGTCCATCAACGGGAATTCGCGGGGGATGCGGACGCCGCCGGTGCGCTTCAAGCCCTCATGCACCTTGGCCGCCATCTTGCGGCCATAGGACAGGTCGTCGACCTCCTGGATCGGGCGGACGCGGTCCTGCACCAGCGGCTCGTAGAGGAACTTCGCCCAGAGGCTCAGCACCTCCATCGTCTCCTTGGAGAGGTTGCGGAAACCCCAGATGCGGTAAGCCTCGGCCGCCTTCTCGTCGTCGTGGTCGCGCACCGCCTCGTAGAGCAGAATCACGCCGCCGACGAAGCTCGGCGGGAAGACGCGGATGGTGCCGAAGTCGAGCAGGTTAATGCCCTCCCGGTCCGGCCGGACCTGGTAGTTGCCCAAATGCGGATCGCCATGGATGACGCCGTACTGGTAGAAGGGCTTGTACCAGGCGCGGAACAGCGCCTGGGCATAGGCATTGCGTTCCTCGAGCGGCGGGTCCTCCTCCAGTCGCTTGATGATGGCGCGGCCGTCGAGCCAGGTCATCGTCAGCAGGCGCTTGGTGCAAAGCTCCTCGACCGGCTGGGGGATGGAGACGTCGGGCGTGCCCTGCATCATCATGCCGTAGAGGCGCATCTGCGACGCCTCGCGGAGGTAGTCGAGCTCTTCGCGCAGCCGATCGCACATCTCCTGGTAGACCTCGCCATTGTCGAGGGCGCTGTCCATCCGGCGGTAGAGGCTGACGGCGAGCTTGAGCTGGCGGAGATCGGCCTCCACCACGCTCGGCATGTCCGGGTATTGCAGCTTGCAGGCGACCGCGCGGCCGTCGGGAAGCGTGCCGCGATGGACCTGGCCGAGACTGGCCGCCGCCGCGGCCTCCCGGCCGAAGCTGGCGAAGCGGTTCTCCCAGCCCGGACCGAGCTCGGAGCCCATGCGGCGGCGGACGAAGGCCCAGCCCATCGGCGGGGCGTTGGACTGCAGGGTTGCCAGCTCCTGCGCATACTCCTCCGGCAAGGCGTCCGGCACGGTCGAGAGGAACTGCGCGACCTTCATCAGCGGGCCCTTGAGGCCGCCGAGGATGGCCTTCAGGTCCTCGGCATGGGCCGACTTGTCGGTCTTCACGCCGAAGATGCGCTCGCCGGCGACGCGGGCGGCGATGCCGCCGACGGCGCCGGAGGTGCGCGCCATCCGGCGCAGCTCGCCGAAGATCGTGCTGTCGGGGCTGCGCTCAGACATCGCGCTCGAGCTCGTCGATGAAGCCGGCGATGACGTCGAGGCCGCGCTGCCAGAAGGCCGGGTCCGAGGCGTCGAGGCCGAAAGGGGCCAGCAGCTCCTTGTGCCGCAGCGTGCCGCCCGCCCGGAGCAGGTCGAGGTATTTCCGCTCGAAATCCGCCACGGCACCGTCCCGGTACACGCCGTAGAGCGCGTTCACCAGGCAATCGCCGAAGGCGTAGGCATAGACGTAGAAGGGCGAGTGGATGAAGTGCGGGATATAGGCCCAGTAGACGCCGTAATCCTCGGTGAACTCGAAGGCGGGGCCGAGGCTTTCGCGCTGCACTTGCATCCAGAGCTCGGCGATGCGCTCGGCCGAGAGCTCGCCGCGGCGGCGCTCGTCATGCAGCAGGGTCTCGAAGCGGTAGAAGGCGATCTGCCGCACCACCGTGTTCAGCATGTCCTCCACCTTGCCGGCGAGCATCAGGCGGCGGCGCTTCGGGTCGGTCTCGGCATCGAGCAGGCCGCGAAATGTCAGCATCTCGCCGAAGACGGAGGCGGTCTCGGCGAGCGTCAGCGGCGTGCCGGAGAGCAGGTAGCCCTGGTCGCCGGCCAGCACCTGATGGACGCCGTGGCCGAGCTCATGGGCCAGCGTCATCACGTCGCGCGACTTGCCGTGGTAGTTGAGCAGAAGGTAGGGATGCGCGCTCGGCACGGTCGGGTGGGCAAAGGCGCCGCTCGCCTTGCCCGGGCGGAGTGCGGCGTCGATCCAGGGCTTGTCGAAGAAGCGGCCGCCGATCTCGGCAAGCTCCGGGCTGAAGGCGCGGTAGCTGTCGAGCACCGTGCGAACGGCATCGGGCCAGGCGATGCTGCGGTCCTGCTCCTCCGGCAGCGGGGCGTTGCGGTCCCAGTGCAGCAGCTTCGGCAGGCCGAGCCACTTCGCCTTCATGGAGTAGTAGCGGTGGGAGAGGCGCGGGAAGCTGTCGCGCACCGCCGTCACCAGCGCATCGACGACCTCGTCCTCGACCATGTTGGCGCGGTTGCGCGAGGAGCCGGGGCGCGGGTAGCGCCGCCAATTGTCGATGATCTCCTTGTCCTTGGCGAGGGTGTTGGTGATCAGCGAGAAGAGCCGCACTTGGCTGCCGAAGGCCGCCGAGACACCCTCGGCCGCGGCGGCGCGCACGCTGCGGTCGCGGTCGGAGAGGCGGTTAAGGGCGGCGGAGACGGTCAGCTCTTCATCCCCCACCTTCACCTGCATGTTGGCGATGGTCTCGTCGAAGAGGCGGTTCCAGGCGGAGCGGCCGGTGACCTCCTTCTCGTGCAGCAGCTTCTCGATCTCGTCCGAGAGCTGGTGCGGGCGGAAGACGCGGAGGTCGCGCAGCCAGGGCTGCCAGCGGGCGAGCGCCGGGCTGGCGGCGAGCTTGCGCTCGATCTCGGCATCCTCGAGGCGGTTCAGCTCGAGGGAGAAGAAGAGCAGGTGGCTGCTGATGGCCGTCACCCGTTCCTGCAGCATCTGATAGAAGCGGCCATTGGCCGGGTCGGTCGCGTCGCCGGCGAAGATGAGCTGGCCGAAGCTCATGGCGCGGCCGAGCACCTCCTCGATCCGCTCATACTCGCCGATGGCCTCGGCCAGCGCGTCGCCGGAAAGGCCACCGAGCTTGCCCGAAAGGCGGGCGGCGAAGGCCTTGCCCGCCTCCTCCGCCCGATCCAGATCGGCGGCGAGTGCCGGATCCTCGGGGGAGGCATAAAGGTCGGAAAGATCCCAGACCGGCAGGGGCGGGCCCGCCTCGCCGCCGGCATCGAGGGGTGAGAAGGCCGGCCCGCGGAGGGCCGACAGGCGGAAGGCCCCAGCCGCTGCATCTGCGGCGGCGTGGGGCGGGGTCGATTGGGGCTCGGCTCGGGTCACGGCATTGCATATATGGCGCTAGCAGGCAGGGCCAAGCGGTCAAGCAGGGAGGAAAAGCCACGGATGCCGGATATCGGTCCTACCCAGGCGGGCGTCTTCGCGGGCAGCCTCGGCGCGACGCCCTGGGGCAGCCTGCCCTGGATGCTGCTCGACATCGCCCGCACGCGGCCGGAGCGGCCGATGGTCCGATACTGGCGGAACGGCGGCTGGCAGCGGCTGAGCTGGGGCGAATTCGCCCTCGGCGTGGCCAGCGCCGCGGCCTGGCTGCGGGGGGCGGGCGTCATGCCGGGCGACCGGGTGGTGCTGGTGAGCGAGAGTCGGCCGGAGTTCAACATCGCCGATGTGGCGCTGATGGCGATCGGCGCCGTCACCGTGCCGACCTACACCACCAATACCGATGCGGACCATGCGCATATCCTGCGCGACTCCGGGGCGCGCATGGCCGTCGTCTCCTCCGCCGCGCTCGCCGCGCAGGTGGCGAAGGCGGCGCCGGAGGGGCTGGACCTGCTGATCGGCCTCGAGGCCCGGCCGGCGGAGGGCGCTGCGGCGCGGGTTGCCCACTGGCCGGAGCTGCTGGCCGAGCCGGGCGACCTGCCGCTGCTGATGGCGGAGGTGGAGCAGATCCCGCCCGGCCGCCTCGCCTGCCTCATCTACACCTCCGGCACCGGGGGCACGCCGCGAGGGGTGATGCTGCCGCACCGGGCGATGCTGGCGAACCGCGACGGGGTCGCGGCGCTGGCCAAGCGCCTGCGGCTGGACGGCACAGTCTACCTCTCCTTCCTTCCGCTCTCGCACAGCTACGAGCATACGGTCGGCGTCTTCCTCCTCCCCTCGCTCGGGGTGGAGGTGATCTATTCGCGCGGGGCGGACCGGCTCTCGGCCGAGTTCCAGGAGTTCCAGCCGAGCATCATCACCGCCGTGCCGCGCCTCTTCGAGGTGCTCCGGACGCGGATGCTGGCCCAGCTCGAGAAGGAGGCGCCCTTCCGCCAGCGGCTCTTCCGCCAGGCGCTGGCGCTCGGGTTGAAGCGGGCGGATGGCGGGCACCTCTCCCTGCTGGAGCGAGTGCAGGATGCTGTCCTGGAGCGGCTGGTTCGGGAGAAAGTGCGGGCCCGCTTCGGTGGCCATCTCCAGGCGATGGTCTGCGGCGGCGCGCGGCTCGACCCGGATCTGTCGGGCTTCTTCATCGGCCTCGGCCTGCCGCTGATCCAGGGCTACGGCCAGACCGAGGCAGGGCCGGTGATCGCGGTCAACCCACCCTGGGACAATGCGCGGCGCACGGTCGGCTATCCCCTGCCGGGGGTGGCGGCGATGCTCGCCGCGGACGGCGAGCTGCTGGTGCGCGGCCCCCTCGTCATGGACGGTTACTGGCGCAACCCGGAGGCGACGGCGGCCGCGATCCGCCCCGTGGAGCCGGATGAGGCGCCCTGGCTGCATACCGGCGACGTGGCGCGGATCGAGGCCGGGCGGATCACTATCACCGACCGCAAGCGGGACTTTATCAAGACGCTCGGCGGCGACATGGTGAGCCCGGCCAAGCTGGAATCGCTGCTGATGGCGGAGCCGGAGATCGCCCAGGCCGTGGTCGCCGGCGAGGGGCAGCCGGGCGTCGTCGCCCTGCTGGTCGCGGCCGATGGCCAGGAGGCGGCGCTCGGCCAGGCGGTGGCACGGGTGAATACCCGCCTCGCCAGCATCGAGCGCATCCGCCGCTGGGCGCAGGCGCCGGCTGCCTTCTCCGTGGAGAACGGGCTGCTGACGCCGACCATGAAGGTGAAGCGCCGCGCGGTGCTGGAGCGCCATGCGGCGGAGATCGCGGCGCTCTACAAGTAGGAGGGGCCAGCCCATGCCGAGCGAGGGGCCGAACGCGCCGCAGACGGCGTATTGGAACGGGCCGTCGACCCGGGCCTGGGCGCGGGAGCATGAGCGGATCGACGCCCGCTTCGCCCCGATCCTCGAGCTGTTGCTGGAGAGGGCGGCGCCGCGCCCCGGCGAGCGGGTGCTCGATATCGGCTGCGGCAGCGGCACCTCGACCATCGCCCTGGCGGAGCGGGTGGGGCCGGCCGGCCAGGTGCTTGGCATCGATATCGCGGCGGAGTCGGTCGAGGTGGCGCGGTGCCGGATCGCTGCGGCGGGACTCGCCCAGGCCGAGGTGCTGCTCGCCGATGCCGCGGCGCATCCCTTCCCGCCCGGCGGCTTCGACCTGCTGGCCTCGCGCTTCGGAGTGATGTTCTTTCTGGAGCCCGTGGCCGCCTTCGCCCATCTGCGGGCGGCCCTGCGGCCGGGGGGGCGGGTCGTGCTCGCGGCCTTCCGCAGCCCGGCGGAGAACCGCTGGACAACCGGTGCCGCGGCGGCTGTGCGGGACCTGATCCCGCCCCCGCCGCCGCCCGGTCCGGAGGAGCCGGGGCAATTCGCCTTCGCGGATCCGGCGCGGGTGGAGCGCATCCTGCGCAGCGCCGGCTTCGCCGAGGTGGCGCTGGCGCCGGAGGATGTGCCGATGCGGCTCGGGGCCGATGCAGCGGAGGCGGCGGGTTTCGCCATGACGCTCGGCCAGGTCAGCCGGGCGCTGCAGGATGCGCCGGAAGGGGCACGAGATGGGTTGCGGGAGGCGGTGCGGGACCGCCTCCTCGATTTCTACCGGGCCGCGGAGGGCCCGGCGGGCGTCACCCTGCCCGCGGCGATCTGGCTGGTGACCGCGCGGACCTGAGCCCTGTCAACGCGGCTGGCGCGCCGGCATCGGCGCCAGGGCCTCCGGCTCGGCGGTCAGCGCCTCGGCTGCGGCGACAGCGCGGTCGATCGCATCCGCCGTCCCCTCCGTGCTCAGCCAGCGATGCAGCAGCCCGCCCGCGATCGCGCCGAGGATGGGCGCCACCCAGAACAGCCAGAGCTGCTGCAGCGCGAGGCCGCCGAGCACGAAGGCCGGGCCGGTGCTGCGCGCCGGGTTCACGCTGGTATTGGTGACGGGGATGCTGACGAGGTGGATCAGCGTCAGGCACAGGCCGATGGCGATGGGGGCGAAGCCCGGCGGGGCGCGCATGGAGGTGGCGCCGAGGATGACGATGAGGAAGAAGAAGGTCATCACCGCCTCGGTGAGGAAGCCCGCGGCCAGGCCGAATTTACCGGGCGAGGCATCGCCGAAGCCGTTTGCCGCCAAGCCTTTCACCGCAAGGTCGAAGCCCGGCTGGCCGGAGGCAATGGCATACAGCAGGAAGGCGCCGGCAACGCCGCCGACCACCTGCGCGGCAATGTAAGGCAGCGCCTCCGAGCCCTGAAACCGGCCGGCGGCGACGAGGCCGCAGGTGACCGCAGGGTTCAGGTGGCAGCCTGAAATATGCCCGATCGCAAATGCCATCGTCAGCACCGTCAGCCCGAAGGCGAGCGACACGCCGAGCAGGCCGATGCCGACATCCGGGAAGGCGGCGGCCAGGACGGCACTGCCGCAGCCCCCAAGCACAAGCCAAAGGGTTCCAAGGAACTCCGCTACCAGTTTACGGGACATGGGATATCCCCCCCAAGGGTGGCAGGGAACACGACCTCCCGCTGGATTCGTATACGCTCTTTGTTGCTATTCGAGATACATCACGCAAAGATGACAAACCTGTCATCGAAACCCGCTGATGCTTCCGAAGCCGGATCGTGTCTTGAGAAGTGCGGCCAAATCCCGCATGGCGGGACGTGCGCCGAATCCATGTCATGGGCGCCTCCGGCAGCGGGACGACGACCCTCGGGGCGGCGCTCGCCCGGCGCCTCGGCTGCCCGCATCACGATGCGGACGACTATTTCTGGCTGCCCACGCCCACAGACCCACCCTTCACCGAAGCGCGGCCGCCCTCGGCGCGGCTCGAGCGCCTTTGCGCGGCGCTGGCAGAAAGCGGGGACTAGGTGCTGTCCGGCGCCGTCACCGGTTGGGGCGAGCCTTTGGTCGAGCGCTTCTCCCTGGTTGTCTTCCTCAGCCTGGACCCGACCACCCGCATGGCGCGGCTGCGGGCGCGCGAGGCAGCGCGGTATGGCACGCGGATCGAGCCCGGCGGTGACATGGCAGCGGTGCATGCCGGCTTCCTGGCCTGGGCAGCAGCCTATGACACGGCCGGGCTCGGCCAGCGCAGCCGAATCCAGCAGGAGAGCTGGCTGGCCGATCTCCCCTGCCCTGTGCTGCGGCTCGATGCCGCGCGGTCGGTGGAGGCGCTGCTCGCTACTCGGGCAGCACCTCCAGCCTGAGCGGCAGCACCGCGCCCATCCAGAGCGCGTGCTCGCCGTGGTCGGCGCGGTGCCGTCCGGTCTCCGGATGGACCAGGATGGCGAGGCCGGCGCGGTTCAGCGCGAGGAAGGGCAGAAGGCCGGGCAGCAGCTCCGGCCCGAAGGCGACCTGGTACATGGCCGAGGGATGTGGGCCGACCGGCACCTCGTGCCAGCGGCCAAGCACCGCTGCCGGGAAGCGGGTGGCGATGGCATCGCGGAGCGCGGCGGCGGTGCCGCGGGTCGTCGCCGGATCGTAGTAGACATGGGCATGCCAGCCCGTGATCGTCTCGGTCATCGCCCGCTCCCTCTCATGCCGAGGCAATGCCCGGATGGCCGCCCCGGCCCCGCATCGCCATCCTGATGCCAGCAGCGACGACGAGGATAGACCCATGCTCGACCAGGATGCCCTGCGCTGGGAAGCCCTGCTGGCCCGCGACCCGGCGCCCGATTGCGGCACTTTCCTTTATGCCGTCACGACCCAGGGGGTGTATTGCCGGCCCGGCTGCCCCTCCCGCCCGCCGCTCCGGCAGAATGTGCGCTTCTATGCCGATGCACCGGCGGCGGAGGCAGGGGGCTTCCGCGCCTGCAAGCGCTGCGACCCGAAGGGCGAGCGCGCCGCCATCCATGCCGCTGCCATCCGCGCCGCCTGCGACCTGATCGAGGCGAGCGAGGCGACGCCCTCCCTGGCGACGCTCGCCGACCGGGCTGGCTATGCGCGGCACCATTTCCTGCGGCTGTTCAAGGAGATCACCGGCGTGACGCCGCACTCCTACGCGGCCTCGGTGCGGGCCCGGCGGCTGCAGGCCTCGCTGGCGGCGGGCGACCGGGTGGCGGAGGCCGTCGCCGGCGCCGGCTATGGCAGCGAGAGCCGGGTCTATGGGGCGCCGGGCCGGGTGCTCGGGATGACCCCGGGCGCCGCGCGCCGCGGCGGCGAGGGCGAGACGATCCGCATCGCCACCGCCACCAGCGCCCTCGGTCCGCTGATGGTTGGCGCAACGGAGAGTGGCGTCTGCTTCATCGGCTTCGCCGAGGGTTTCGACGCGCTCGAGGGCGATGTGCGGCAGCGCTTCCCCAAGGCGCGCATCGAGCCGGCGCCGGAGGCTCTGGCGGAGACGGTGCGGCAAGTGGTCGAGTTCCTCGAGGAGCCGAAGGCCGCCCTCGCCCTGCCGCTCGACCTGCGCGGCACCGCCTTCCAGCGCCGGGTGTGGGAGGCGCTGCAGGCCATCCCCTTCGGCGAGACGCGGACCTACGGCCAGATGGCCGTGGCCATCGGCGCCCCGCGGGCGATCCGAGCCGTGGCGCGCGCCTGCGCGCAGAACCATGTCTCGCTGGCGGTGCCCTGCCACCGCGTCGTCGGCGCCGATGGCGACCTCACCGGCTATCGCTGGGGCGTGCCACGCAAGCGGGCCCTGCTGGCGAAGGAGCGGGCGGGGGCGAAGGGCTAGACCGCCTCCACCTCCGCCACGCCCGGCAGCACCTTCATCGCCTGCATCAGCCGGGGCGAGACGTTGAACTTGCCGGGCAGGGCCAGCTCCACCTCCTGCCCCTCGCCGGTGCGAGCGACGACGACGACGCGGCCGCGGCCCTTGCCCTCCCGCTCCAGCAGCGCGCGGATCGGGTCGACGGCGGCGGGACCCTCAAGCCAGAGGCGGATGCCCTGGCCGACGCCCTGGCTTGCCTTCTCGAGGCTTTCCACCTCGCTCGCGGTCAGGCGCAGCGCGTCGTTGTCGATGCGCGCCTCGGCCTTCACCAGCAGCGCGTTGCCCTCGGTCAGCAGGTCGCGGACGCGGTTCAGCACCTCGCTGAACAGCGTCACCTCGAAGCTGCCGGTCTGGTCGGACAACGTCAGCCAGCACATGCGGCTGCCGGTGCGGGTCGGCCGCTCCTTGGTGGCGACGACGGTACCGGCGAGCGTCAGCTTGGCGGAGCCGCCCTTGGCGCGATCGGCGATGGCGTGGAAGGGCGTCACCCCGAGGCGCTTCAGCACCTCCTTGTAGGTGTCGAGCGGATGGGCCGAGAGGTGGAAGCCGACGGCCTCCGCCTCATAGGCCAGCTTCTCGAGCTGCGGCCAGTCGGGGATGGGCTTGAGGCGCAGCGGCACCGGGCCGCCGGTGCTGCCGAACATGTCGGCCGTCGGATCCTCGCGGCGCTCGGCGGCCTCCTGCGCGGCCCGCAGCACCACCTCGGCCCCGGCGACGAGCCTCGCCCGGTTGGGCTCCATCGCATCGAAGGCGCCGGCCTTGGCCAGATTCTCGATCTGCATCTTGTTGAGCAGCTTCGGGTCGACCCGGTGGGCGAACTCGGCGACCGAGGCGAAGGGCCGGCCGGCATCGCGCGCCGCCACCAGCGCCTGCATCGCCGCCGCGCCGACCCGCTTCACCGCCGCGAGCGCGAAGCGGATCGCCGGCTTGCCATCCTCCTGGTGCTCGACGAGGAAGAAGGCGCCGGAGCGGTTGATGTCGGGCGGCAGCACGGGGATGCCGAGGCGCGAGCACTCCTGCATGTGCCCCGCCAGCTTCTCCGTCTTGTCGAGGTCGAGCGTCATGGAAGCGGCGAGGAAGGCGACGGTGTGGTTCGCTTTCAGCCAGGCGGTCTGGTAGCTGACCAGCGCGTAGGCGGCGGCGTGCGACTTGTTGAAGCCGTATTCCGCGAACTTCGCCATCATGTCGAAGATCTCGGTGGCCTTGGCCGGCTCGATGCCGTTCCTGACCGCGCCCTCGGTGAAGATGGCGCGTTGCTGCTCCATCTCCTTGGCGATCTTCTTGCCCATGGCGCGGCGCAGCAGGTCGGCGCCGCCGAGCGAGTAGCCCGCCAGCTCCTGGCTGATCTGCATCACCTGCTCCTGGTAGACCATGATGCCGAAGGTCTCCTCCAGGATATGGTGGATCTTCGGGTGCGGGCTCTCCCAGGGCTCGCCATGCTTGCGCTGGCAATAGGCGGGGATGTTGGCCATGGGGCCGGGGCGGTAGAGGGAGACGGCGGCGACCAGATCCTCGAAGCGGTCGACCTTCATCTGCCGCAGGCAGTCCCGCATGCCCTGGCCTTCGAACTGGAACACCCCGGCGGCGTCGCCCTTCCGCAGCATCTCGTAGGTCTTGGCATCGTCGAGCGGGATGGCGTTGATGTCGATGTCATGCCCCTGCCCCTTCAGGATCTCCAGCGCCTGCTCGATGACCGTCAGCGTCTTGAGGCCGAGGAAGTCGAACTTCACCAGGCTCGCCTGCTCGACATACTTCATCGAGTACTGGGTGATGAGCATGTCGCTGCGCGGGTCGCGGTAGAGCGGGACGATGTCGATCAGCGGCTTGCGGCCGATGACGACGCCGGCCGCATGGGTCGAGGCGTTGCGGTAGAGGCCCTCCAGCTGGTTGGCGATCTCGAGCAGGCGCGCCACCTGCTCGTCGCCGTCGCGCATCTGCTGCAGCCGCGGCTCGCCCTCGATCGCCTGGGCGAGGGTCACCGGCTTCGCCGGGTTGAAGGGGATGAGGGAGGCGATGCGGTCCACCTGCCCATAGGGCATGCCGAGCACGCGGCCCACGTCGCGCACGGCGGCCTTCGCCTGCAGCTTGCCGAAGGTGATGATCTGCGCGACCCGGTCCTCGCCATATTCGCGGCGGACATAGGCGATGACCTCGTCGCGCCGGTCCTGGCAGAAGTCGATGTCGAAATCCGGCATCGAGACGCGCTCAGGGTTGAGGAAGCGCTCGAAGAGCAGGCCGAAGCGCAAGGGATCGAGATCGGTGATCTGCAGCGCCCAGGCGGCGACCGAGCCGGCGCCGGAGCCACGGCCGGGGCCGACCGGGATGGGCGGCACCTGCGCCTTCGCCCATTGGATGAAGTCGGCGACGATGAGAAAGTAGCCGGCGAAGCCCATGCTCTCGATGACGCCGAGCTCGTATTCGAGGCGCGTGTCATAGACCTCGCGCCTGTCGGCCTCGATTCCGGCGGTATCCAGCCGGGCGGCAAGGCCGCGGCGCGCCATGTCGCGCACCGTCTCCGCCTCGGTCATGCCGGGCTGGACCTTGGGGCAGATCGGCAGTTCGGGCTTCTTGGTCTCCGCCATCACCGCGCAGCGGCGGGCGATGGCGAGGGTGTTGTCGCAGGCGTCCGGCAGGTCGGCGAAGAGGGCGCGCATGGCGGCCGCCGGTTTGAACCAGTGCTCCGGCGTGACCCGGCGGCGGTCCTTCTCGGCCAGGACCCGGCCCTCGGCGATGCAGAGCAGGGCGTCATGCGCCTCATGCATCGCGGGCACGGCGAAATAGACGTCGTTGGCCGCGACGATGGGCAGGGCGAGCTCATCCGCCAGCGCCAGCAGCGCCGGCTCGATGGCCTTCTCCATGTCGAGCCCATGGCGGTGCAGCTCCACCGCCAGCCGGTCGGGGAAGGTGGCGGCGAAGCGGCGCAGAAGCGCCTCCGCCGGCTCCCGCCGGCCTTCCGCCAGCAACCGGCTCACCGGGCCGAGCGTGCCGCCGGTCAGCAGGAAGATGCCCTCCGCATGCTCCTCGAGCGTCGCATAGGAGAGGCAGGGCTTGCCGGAGGGATCGCTGCCGAGGAAGGAGCGGGAGGTCAGGCGCTGGAGGTTGTCGTAGCCGCGGGCATCCATGGCCAGGGCGACGATCGGGTCGGGCGGCAGGCGCTCCGCCTCGGGCCGCGGGTCGGAGGCGGCACGGGAGAGCCAGAGCTGGCAACCCATGATCGGCTGGATGCCCTTGCCCTGGCAGGACTGGGCGAATTCCAGCGCGCCGAAGAGGTTGGCCGTGTCGGTGAGCGCCACCGCCGGCATTCCCGCATCCTTGGCGAGTGAGGCCAGCTTCTCGGCCTTGATCGCGCCTTCCGAGAGCGAATAGCTCGAATGGACATGGAGGTGGACGAAGCTGGCCGTCGAGTCGTCGCTCATGACGGCAAGACTAGCACGAAGGCCCCTGCCCCGGCATGATCCGCGCGATGCCGGAACAGCCCAGCCGCGCCGTGGTCGCCGCCGGCGTCCTCGCCATGTTCATGTTCAGCGCCAATTTCGCCGCCTCCGGCCATGCGCTGGCGGCGGGGCTGTCGGTGCCGGACCTCGTCTTCATCCGCTACGGTACGGCCGGGCCGCTCTTCCTCCTGCTGCTGCTGCGGATCGGGCTCGGCGGGCTCGCCTGGTGGCGGGCCGTGGTGCTCGCGGCGCTCGGCGGGGCGCCCTACTTCCTGCTGACGGCGATGGCCCTGCACTTCGCGCCGGCGGTGCATGCCTCGATCCTCAACCCGGGCGGGACCATGGTCTTCGCCCCGCTGCTCGCCTGGTGGCTGCTGCGGACGCCGCCCGAGACCGGCGTGCGGATCGGGCTGCCGGTGATCGCGGTCGGCCTGCTTCTGATCGGCGGGGCGGGGCTCGGCGAAGGCAGCGGCCAGGTCTGGATCGGCGACCTGATGGTGCTGGCGAGCGGCTTCAACTGGGCGCTCTACGGGGTGCTGATGCGACGCTGGGAGGTGAGCGGCTTGCGGGCGGCGGCCATCATCGGCGCCGTCTCGCTGGCCTGGGTGCCGGTGCACCTCGTGGTCTTCGGGATCGATGGCGTCGCGGCGCATCCGGCCGAGGCGCTGCGGCAGGCGGGCTACCAGGGGCTGATCGCGGGCGGCCTCGCCATCGTGCTTTACAGCCGGGCGGTGGTGGCGATGGGGCCGGCGCGGGCGGCGCTCCTGCCGCCCCTCGTCCCGGCGCTCGGCGTGCTCTGGGCCTGGCTGCTGCTCGGCGAGCATGTCACGCCCATGCAGGTCGCCGGCATGGTGACGGTCATCGCAGGGATGCTCTGCGGCGCGCTCTGGCGGAGCGACAGACGCGACAATCAGCCGGCGCGGGCGGGATGAAGCGGCGACACGGCGGTGGCACATCCCCACCCCTCGAAAGGAGGAAACGCCCATGTCCCGCCTGCCTGCCCTGTTCCTCGCCGCCGCCGGCTGCTGCCTGGTCGTCGGCACCGGCTTCGGCATCGCCATGGGGATCGCCCATGACTTCCACCTGGCGCCGGTGCATGCGCATCTCAACCTGGTCGGCTGGACGACGCTGGCGCTGATGGGGTTGAGCTACCGGGCCTGGCCGCAGCTGGCCGCGTCCCCGGTGCTGGCGCCGCTGCAATTCGCGCTCTCGGCAGGCTCCGCGGTGGCCTTCCCGACGGGGATCTACCTGTCGATCGAGCACGAGGCGCCGGGGCTCGCCATCGCCGCGGCGCTGGCCTTCCTCGGCGGTGCGGTGCTCTTTCTCGCGCGGCTGCTGCCGCTGGCCCTGGCGCGGCGCCCGGCCCGGGAGATGGTCGCCGCCGAGTGAGGCCTGGAGCGAGCGTCGATCCGGTGAGAGCACCTGATCGCGCTCGTTCGTCCGGCCAGGAACCTTGTCCGGCTCCTGGGAGCGGGGCCAAGGAAACGCCTAGCCCGCCACGATGCAGCCGTCGCGCAGCGTCACCACGCGGTCCATGCGGGCCGCGAGCGCCGGGTTGTGGGTGGCGATGAGCGCGGCGACGCCCTGGTCGCGCACCGCGGCCAGCAGCTCCCCGAAGACCAGGTCCGAGGTTCCGGTGTCGAGATTGCCGGTCGGCTCGTCGGCGAGCAGGATGCGCGGCGCATTGGCGAGCGCGCGGGCGATGGCGACGCGCTGCTGCTCGCCGCCGGAGAGGCGACCGGGACGATGGTGCTCCCGCCCCGCCAGGCCGAAGCTGCCGAGGAGCTGGCGCGCGCGGGCCTCGGCCGCGGCGCGCGGCGTGCGGTTCGCCATCTGCGGCAGGACGACGTTCTCCGCCGCGGTGAATTCCGGCAGCAGGTGGTGGAACTGGTAGACGAAGCCGATCTCCGTGCGGCGGATCGCGGTGCGAGCATCGTCGGAGAGGGTGCCGGCGGCGCGGCCGGCGACATAGACCTCGCCGGCATCGGGCCGTTCCAGCAGCCCGGCGAGGTGCAGCAGGGTCGACTTGCCCGTGCCGGACGGGGCGACGAGGGCGACGATCTCGCCTGCGGCCAGCGTCAGCGCGGCGCCGGTCAGCACCGGCAGCTCGCCCGCCTCGGTGCGGAAGCGGCGGACGACGGCGTCGAGCCGGAGCGGCGCCTCACTCATTGCGCAGCGCCTCCACCGGGTCGAGCCGCGCGGCGCGCCAGCTCGGATAGACCGTGGCCAGCAGCGAGAGGCCAAGGCCCATCAGCACCACCTGCACCACCTCATTGGGGTCGACCACCGCCGGGAGCTGGGACAGGAAGTAGACCTCCGGGCTGAACAGCTCGGTCCCCGTGAGGGCCTGCAGCGCCTCGCGGATGCGCTCGATGTTGAGGCAGAAGACGAGGCCGAGGCCGAAGCCGATCAGCGTGCCCATGACGCCGACCGAGGCGCCGCAGAGCAGGAAGATGCGGAGGATGGCGCCGCTCGTCGCCCCCATGGTGCGGAGGATGGCGATGTCGCGGCCCTTGTCCTTCACCAGCATGATGAGCGAGCTGACGATGTTGAAGGCGGCCACGATGATGATGAGCGTCAGGATCAGGAACATCACGTTCCGCTCGACCTGGACGGCGTTGAAGAAGCTGCTGTTGGCGTCCTGCCAGTCGATGATGCGGACGGGATGCTCGGCCCCGAGCGCCCGGCGGATGCCGAGGTTGACGGCGCGGACGCGCGTCGGGTCGTCGACGAAGACCTCGACCTGCGTCGCCGCGTCGCCCGTCTGGAAGAAGAGCTGGGCGGCCTGCATCGGCAGGTAGACATAGCTGGTGTCGTACTCGTTCATGCCGATGTTGAAGAGCGCGACCACGCGATAGGCACGGACCCGCGGCAGGGTGCCGAGCACGGTGGTGCGGCCCTGGGGCGAGACCAGCGTCACCCGGTCGCCGACGCCGATGCGGAGCTTGCCGGCGAGGCCGGTGCCGATGACGATGCTGTCCTCGCCGTCGAACTCCGCCAGCGACCCGCGGCGGATGTTGCCCGCGATGATCGCCTTGGCGCGCAGATCTTCCGCCCTGATCCCCCGCGCGAGGCCGCCCGTGGCGCCGCCCTGCTCGCTGGTCAGCAGCACCTGGCCCTCGATGATGGGCGTCGCGGCGGTGACCCCCTGGACGCGGCGGATGGCCTCGGCCAGCGGGTCGTAGTCGCGGAGCGGCCCGCCATCGGCGGAGTAGACGCCCAGATGGCCGTTGAGACCGAGGATGCGGCCGAGCAGCTCCTGGCGGAAGCCGTTCATCACGCTCATCACGATGATCAGCGTGGCGACGCCGAGGGCGATGCCCACCAGGGAGAAGATGGCGATGACGGAGACGAAGCGCTCGCCCTTCCGGGCGCGCAGATAGCGGAAGGCAACGGCACGCTCGAAGGCGTTGAACATCAGTGGTCCATCCGATTCACGCTAGGCTCCTCGCTTGCTGCGGTATTCCGCGGCCGGATCGCGTTAGGCCCGGATGCGGGCGATGGCGTCCCCGAGCGGGAGCTCGAGCCGTTCGCCGGTGGCGCGGCGCTTCAGCTCCACCTTGCCGGCGGCTGCGCCGCGCGGGCCGATGATGGCCTGCCAGGGGTAGCCCATGAGGTCGGCATCGGCGAATTTCACGCCGGCGCGCTCCGGCCGGTCGTCATAGACGGCATCGCCGGGGAAGGCGGCGTAGAGCTGGTCGCAGAGCGCATCCGTCGCGGCATCACCCTGCTTCAGGTTCAGCACGGCGAGGCGGAAGGGGGCGACGGCGTCGGGCCAGATGATGCCCGCCTCGTCATGGCTCGCCTCGATGATGGCGCCGACCAGGCGGGAGACGCCGATGCCGTAGCTGCCCATCTCGGGCGCCACCGGCTTGCCGTCCTGCCCCTGCACCTGCAGGCCCATCGAGGCGCTGTACTTGGTGCCGAAATAGAAGATGTGGCCGATCTCGATCCCCCGCGCCGAGACCTGGCGCTCGGCAGGAATGGCGTTCCAGGCCGCCTCGTCATGCTTCTCGTCGGTCGCGGCGTAGCGGCTGGTCCAGAAATCGACGATGGGCGACAGGTCGCCCTCGTAGTCCGGCGCCTGGCCAAGCACGTCGAAGTCGAGCAGGTCGCGGTGGAGGTAGACCTGGCTCTCCCCGGTCTCGGCGAGGATTAGGAACTCGTGGCTGAGGTTGCCGCCGATCGGGCCGGTATCCGCCTGCATCGGGATGGCCTTCAGCCCCATCCGTGCGAAGGTGCGCAGATAGGCCACGAACATCTGCTGGTAGCTGCGCTGCGCGCCGGCATAGTCGAGGTCGAAGCTGTAGGCGTCCTTCATCAGGAATTCGCGGCCGCGCATGACGCCGAAGCGGGGGCGCACCTCGTCCCGGAACTTCCACTGGATGTGGTAGAGGTTGCGCGGCAGGTCGCGGTAGCTCCTCGCATAGGTGCGGAAGATCTCCGTCACCATCTCCTCGTTGGTCGGGCCGTAGAGCATGTCCCGGTCGTGCCGGTCCTTGAGGCGCAGCATCTCCGGCCCGTAGGCGTCGTAGCGGCCGGACTGGCGCCAGAGATCGGCGGTCTGGATGGTCGGCATCAGGATTTCCTGGGCGCCGGCGCGGTCCTGCTCCTCGCGGACGATCTGCTCCACCTTCTGCAGCACCCGCCAGCCGAGCGGCAGCCAGGCATAGATGCCGGCGCTGGTCTGCCGGACCATGCCCGCGCGCAGCATCAACCGGTGCGAGGCGATCTGCGCATCGGCCGGGGTTTCCTTCAGGGTCGGCAGGAAGGCGCGGGAGAGGCGCAAGACGGGCTCCAAGGGCTTGATCGGGCGCCGGAGACTAGTGGTGTAGGACCCGCCCCGCCAGTGCCCAGGTTTACAGTGGGTTGCAGCAATTTTCTTACGATGCTGCGGTGCAGTACGAACGATTTTGAAAGATTATCGCGCTTCAGCGGTGGTTGCACCTTGCCGGCCCGTAAGGCCTGGGCTAGACAAAAAAAAGGCCGCGCCCAAGGGCACGACCTGAGTTTAGGGAGGAAACGCCAGTCACACGGCAGAAAGAGGACCAACCCTCTTCCTGTCAGTATATTGGCGCCTGGGATCAACGCGGCACAACTGCAATCGATGCTGCGAACGCCGAAAAAAGTGGCTCCCAGACAAGAACAGCGACAATAAGAAGCGACACAGGCCTAATTGGCCGAAAGTCGCCTATTTTTCGGGCATTGCCCACCAGCCGCTGCGGAAACTCATGTAGTCGCTGGTGATCAGCGCATAGGCGCCGAGCCAGCAGACCGTCGAAACCACCGTGGTGATGAGCACCTTCCTCCAGAGCTGCGGATTCGCCGGCGCGCCGCGCCAGCCGCTCTCGGCATCGCCCTCCGCCACAGGCTGGGTGCCGATGGGGAGGACGGCGAAGAGCACCACCCACCAGATGAGGAAATAGACGACGATCCCGCTGACCCAGCCCATGGGTTCGGCCCCTCACACCCGCAGCAGGTGGACTTCGACATTCGGGCGCTTGCGCACCCGCCGGCCGATGGCCTTGCGCAGCGCGCTGCGGGCGGCCTCGCGCAGGGCATCGTCCTCGCGCTTGAGCTGCATCGGCAGGTCCGTCACCGCCCGGGCCAGCTCGGCGGCAATCTGCACCGCTTCCGTCTCCCCGCTCTCGAAGAGGCCGGGGGCCGAGACCTGCGGCGAGCCGAGCACCCGCCCGCCGCCGTCGACGGCCAGCGAGGCGACGACGACGCCGTTGAAGAGCATGCGCTTCCGCGCCGCCAGCACCCCGCCCGAGAGCGGCAGAAGGCGTCCGTTGTCGACGGCGAGGCGGCCGGTCGGCACGCCCTCCACCACATCCGGCCGGCCCGGGGTGAGGCGGAGGACATCGCCATCCTCGACCAGGATGGGCTCGGCGCCGAGTTCCCGCGCAAGCGCGGCATGCTCGGACAGGTGGCGCCATTCCCCGTGCACCGGCACCGCGTATTTCGGCTTCACCAGCGCGTAGAGGCGCCGCAGCTCGTCCCGCGCCGGGTGGCCGGAGACATGGACCATGTGGTCATCGGCCGTCATCACCCGGCAGCCGCGGCGGGAAAGCTGGTCCTGCATCTGCAGGATGCCGCGCTCGTTGCCCGGTATCATGCGGGAGGAGAAGATGACCGTATCCCCCTCCCCCAGCGCAATCGCGGGATGGGTGTCGGCACCGATCTTGGCGAGCGCCGAGCGCGGCTCGCCCTGGCTGCCGGTGCAGATGATCAGGAGGTTGTCGTCCGGGATGAAACCCGCCTCGTCTTCCGGGACGAAGGGCTCGACGGCCTTCAGGTAGCCGCATTCCCGCGCCGCCGCCTCGGCATTGCGCAGCGACCGGCCGAAGAGCGCGACCTGCCGGCCGGCCGCCTGGGCGGCGAGCGCGATGCTCTCGACCCGTGCCAGGTTGGTGGCGAAGCAGGTGACGGCGACCCGGCCGCGCAGGCCGCGGATCAGCGCCTCCATCGTCCGCCGCACCTCGGCTTCGGAGCCGCTGTGGCCCTCGACCAGGGCATTGGTCGAGTCGCAGACCATGGCCAGCACGCCCTCCTCGCCGATGCGGGCGAAGGCGGCCTCGTCGGTCGGCGGGCCGAGCAGCGGCTCGGGATCCAGCTTCCAGTCGCCGGTATGGAGGACGAGGCCGTGCCGGGTGCGGATGGCGACCGCTTGGGCTTCCGGAATGGAATGCGCTACGCGGAGGAATTCAAGGTCGAAGGGCTTCAGCTCGACCCGGCCGCTGAGCGGCAGGGTAATGACCCGCGCCTCGCTGCCGAGCCCGGCCTCGTTCAGCTTCCGCCGCAGCACGGCCGCGGCGAAAGGGCCGGCATAGAGCGGGCAGCGCAGCATCGGCCAAAGATGGGCGACGGCGCCGATATGATCCTCGTGCGCATGGGTAATGACCATGCCGACCAGCCGGTCCCGCCGCTCCGCCAGCCAGGCGGGGTCGGGCACCATGACCTCGACCTCCGGCATCTCGGGCCCGCCGAAGCCGATGCCGCAATCAATCGCCAGCAGCCTTCCGTCACTGCGATAGACGTTGAGGTTCATACCGATCTCGCCGGTGCCGCCCAGCGGAATGAAGGCAAAGTCGTCGGTTGCGTCGGGGAGGGCCGAAGCCTGGAAATCGTTCATCACCACCTTCTAGGGCAATGCCGCCTGCGGCGCGCGCCCTTAGCCTTTCGTGCCATTGCGAGTCCGTGGGCGATTCCGCTTGGCAAAGCGGGATCGCGCAGGGCAGTTGCAGGAGAGATGGGAGCCGGCCGGCCTTCAGCCAAGCCGCTGGATCTCACCACTGCGAATGGCGAGCACCGCACCGCCGCGCTCCAGCAGCAGGGCGCCATCCTCGGCGAGGCCAGCAAAGGCCCCGCCCTTGATCGGCCCTTCCCGCAGGGTGACCGGGGTGCCGGGGGTTGGGCCCAGGGCCAGCCAGGCGGCGCGGACGGGGCTGAAGCCGTCCCTGCCATGGCGCCGGACCCATAGGTCAAGCCGGGCGATCAGCCGCGCGGCAAAGGCCTCAGGCGGCTCGGCGGCGCCGATGCAGGTGGTCGGCCGGTCCGGCAGAGGCGGCGCATGGGCGAGGTTCACCCCGATGCCGAGGCTCAGCCAGGCCAGGCGGCCTTCCGGGTCGAGGGCCGTCTCGGCCAGGATGCCGGCGCATTTGGCCCCACGACGCAACAGGTCGTTCGGCCATTTGAGGCGAAGGGCCGAGGGCTCCGGATCGATCTCCGCCGTCGCCTCGGCCAGGGCGACGCCGGCGAGCAGCGACCATTGCGCCGACTCCCGCGCGGGCCCTGTCGGCCGCAGCAACATCGAACAGTAGAGGTTGCCGGGCGGCGAGGCCCAGGCGCGGCCCGAGCGGCCCCGCCCGGCCGTCTGCTCGAGGGCCAGCACGGCGAGGCCGGCCGGCTCCCCGGCTTCGGCCGCGGCCGCGACGCGGTCGGAAGTGCTCGGCAGGGCCGCATGCACCTCCAGCCGCCAGCCCGGTGGCAGCGTCACCCCAGCAGCGCGGCGGCCGCCGCCTGCGCCGCGGCCAGCATCGGCGCCGGCCAGAGGCAGAAGAGCAGGGTGAAGAGGCCCGTGCCCGCCATCACGATGGTGAGGCTGGCCGGCGCGCGATCTAGCGCGCCCACCGCCTGGTCGAAATACATCACCTTCACGATGCGGAGATAGTAATAGGCCGAGACGACGCTGGTCAGCACGCCGATGACCGCGAGCGTCCAGTACCCGCCCTGCACCGCGGCGAGGAAGACGTAAAGCTTGCCGAAGAAGCCGGCGAGCGGCGGGATACCGGCCATCGAGAACATGAAGACGGCCATCCAGAGCGCCATGGTCGGATCGGTCCGGCCGAGGCCGGCGAGGTCGTCGACCCGCTCAACTGCCTTGCCCTGCCGCCGCATGGCGACCAGCACGGCGAAGCTGCCCATGTTCATGAAGACATAGATCGCCATGTAGACCAGCAACCCGCGCAGCCCGATATCGCTGCCGACGGCGAGGCCCATCAACGCATAGCCAACATGGCCGATGGAGGAATAGGCCATCAGCCGCTTCAGATTGGTCTGGCCGATGGCGGCGAAGCTGCCGAGGATCATCGAGCCGATGGAGACGAGCAGGATCACCTGCTGCCACTGCGCCGCGAGATCGCCAAAGGGCCCGAGCAGCACGCGGGCCAGCAGCGCGATGGCGGCCACCTTGGGGGCAGAGGCGAAATAAGCCGTCACCGGCGTCGGCGCGCCCTCATAGACGTCGGGCGTCCACATGTGGAAGGGCACGGCCGAGACCTTGAAGGCGAGGCCTGCAATGACGAAGACCACGCCGACCACGACGCCGGGCGAGGTGTCCTGCGAGGCCGAGAAGGCATCTGCCAGCCGGTCGAAGTTGGTTGTCCCCGCGAAGCCATAGACCAGCGAGCTGCCGTAGAGCAGCAGGCCCGAGGCGAGCGCGCCGAGGACGAAATACTTAAGGCCGGCCTCCGCGGAGCGAGCGTTGTCGCGGTTGAAGGACGCTATGACGTAGAGCGGCAGGGAGAGCAGCTCGAGCCCCAGATAGAGCGCCATCAGGTCATTCGCCGAGATCATCAGCATCGCGCCGAGGCTGGCGAAGACGACGAGCACGGGGAACTCGAACCGCCCCAGCCCCTCTTTCTCGTTGAAATCGAGCGAGACCAGCAGCGAGATGGCCGCCGCGCCGAGAGAGAGGATCTTCATGAAGCCGCTGAAGCTGTCGGCGACGTAGTGGCCGTTCAGCGCCGTCCCCTCCCCCTGGCCAAGCACCAGCACGGCGGCGAGGATCAGCGCGCCGATCGCGCCCATGGTGACGGGGAAGAAGGTTTCCTGCTTCGGGATCACGCCGGCCAGCAGCAGCACGAGGCCGCTGCAGCCGAGCACGAGTTCCGGCAGGGCGAGGGTCCAGGACATCGGCTTACATTCCCGCCAGGCGGCTGATGTTCAGCGCAGCCTCGTGCCGCGCGACCAGCGCCGCGACGCTGGCCTCGAAGAAGGAGAGGAAGGGCTGCGGATAGATGCCCATCCAGAGCGTCAGCGCGATCAGCGGCGCAAAGACGGCATATTCCCGTGGGCTGAGGTCGAGCAGCGCCTTGAGGTCCTCCCGCGTCATCTTCCCGAAGGAGACCCGGCGGTAGAGGTAGAGCATGTAGGCCGCGCCGAGGATCATGCCGAGCGCCGCGCCGAAGGCGACCCAGGGATTTACCCGCCAGGCGCCGACGATCACCAGGAACTCGCCGACGAAATTGGCGAGGCCCGGCAGGCCGACGGAGGCCATGGTAAAGAGCATGAAGACCAGCGCATAGGCCGGCATGACCTTGGCGACGCCGCCATAGCGCAGGATCTCGCGGCTATGGACGCGGTCATAAAGCACCCCGACGCAGAGGAAGAGCGCGCCGGAGACGACGCCATGCGCCAGCATCGTGAAGAGCGCGCCCGACAACCCCTGCTGGTTGAAGGTGAAGATGCCGATCGTCACGATGCCCATATGGGCGACCGAGCTGTAGGCGATCAGCTTCTTCATGTCCTCCTGCGCTAGGGCCACGAGAGAGGTGTAGACCACGGCGATGACCGAAAGGGCGAAGATCAGCGGCGCGAACATCGCGCTCGCCTCCGGCAGCAGCGGCAGGGTGAAGCGGAGGAAGCCATAGGCCCCCATCTTCAGCAGCACCCCGGCCAGGATGACGGAGCCGGCGGTCGGCGCCTCCACATGCGCATCGGGCAGCCAGGTATGCACCGGCCACATCGGCACCTTCACCGCGAAGCTGGCGAAGAAGGCGAAAAAGATCCAGGCCTGGGCCGCCCGCGGCACTTGGTACTGGAACAAGGCCGGGATGTCGGTCGTGCCTGCATTGTACCAGAGATAGAGGATGGCCAGCAGCATCAGCACGCTGCCGAGCAGCGTATAGAGGAAGAACTTGAAGGCCGCATAGACGCGCCGCGCCCCGCCCCAGACGCCGATGATAAGGAACATCGGGATCAGCACGGCCTCGAAGAAGACGTAGAAGACGATGAAGTCAAGGGCGCTGAACATGCCGACCATCATCGTCTCGAGGACGAGGAAGGCGACCATGTACTCGCGCACGCGGGACGTCACCGACTCCCAGGAGGCGAGGATGCAAAGCGGCGTTAGCGCCGTCGACAGCAGGACGAAGAGCACCGAGATGCCGTCGACGCCCATATGGTAGCCCACGCCGAATTCCGGCAGCCACTCCAGCTTCTCCTCGAATTGGAAGGCGGCCGAGGCCTGGTCGAAGCGGGCCCAGAGGATGAGGCTGAGCAGGAAGACGATCAGGCTGGTCCAGAGCGCGGTCCAGCGGGCGTTGCGGGCGATGACCTCATCGTCGCCGCGCACGGACATGATGATGGCCGCACCCGCCAGCGGCAGGAAGGTCAGCAGCGAGAGCAGCGGGAAGCCGGCGGCGTTCATTCTCAGCGCCCGATCAGGAAGAGGGTGACGAAGAGGACGAGGCCGATGATCATGGCGAAGGCGTAGTTCGCCACCCGCCCGGTTTGGATGCGGACCGCGCCGCGCGACCCGGCGACGGCGAGGCTTGCCGCGCCATTCGGCATCCCGTCGATGATCCTGGCATCCCCGGTCTTCCAGAGCCGCTGCGCGAGGCTTCGCGCCGGCCGGACGAAAAGGAAGTCGTAGAGCTCGTCGAAATACCACTTCTTCAAAAGGAAGCCATAGAGCCCGCCCGGGTTCGGCTCGGTCTGCTGCTCGGCGCCCTCCTGCGGGATCAGCGGCAGGCTGCGGACCAGCTGCGGCCGGGCGCTGAACATCTGCGCCAGCCGCGTCGGCAGGCCGGGCATCGCCATGTACATCAGATAGGCGAGCGCGATGCCGCCGATGCCCATGACGGTCGGCGCCAGCGGCACCCAGGCCGGGACCTCGTGCATGGCGTGCATGATGTGGTTGTGCTCGCCGTTGAAGATCGCGCCGTGCCAGAAGGCGTGCTCATGCTCGCCGACGAAGAAGGGCGCAAAGATGGCGCCGGCCAGGATGGCGCCGACCGCGAGCACCAGCAGCGGGATCAACATCACCAGCGGGCTCTCATGCACATGCTCCATGGTGTGCCGGTCCGCCCGCGGCTTGCCGTGGAAGGTGAGAATCAGCAGGCGCCAGGAATAGAAGGCGGTGAGGAAGGCGGCCAGCATGCCGCAGACCCAGGCATAGCCGCCCGTCACGCTATGGGAGGCATAGGCCGCCTCGAGAATGGCATCCTTCGAATAATAGCCGGCGAAGAAGGGAATGCCGGCCAGCGCCAGGCTGCCGACCCACATGACCGCATAGGTAACCGGAGTTTTGGTCCAAATGCCGCCCATCTTCCGGATGTCCTGCTCATCCGACATGGCGTGGATCACGCTGCCGGCGCCGAGGAAGAGCAGGGCCTTGAAGAAGGCATGGGTGAAGAGGTGGAAGATCGAGACCTGATAGGCGCCCACGCCGGCGGCGAAGAACATGTAGCCGAGCTGCGAGCAGGTCGAATAGGCGATGATGCGCTTGATGTCGTTCTGCACGCAGCCGATCGTCGCCGCGAAAAGCGCGGTCGAGGCGCCGACCACGGTGACGATGGCGAGCGCCACGGGCGCGAACTCCATCAGCGGCGACATGCGGGCCATGAGGAAGACGCCGGCCGTCACCATCGTCGCCGCATGGATGAGGGCGGAGACGGGCGTCGGCCCCTCCATCGCATCCGGCAGCCAGGTGTGCAGGCCAAGCTGCGCCGACTTGCCGCAGGCGCCGAGGAAGAGCAGCACGCCGATCAGCTCGACCGAAGGCAGCCCGCCGAAGCGGTCATTCGCGTGCTCGGCGACCGAGGAGAAGATCGTGTCGAACTCGATGCTGCCGAAGGTGTAGAAGGTCAGCGCCAGCCCCAGCATGAAGAAGACGTCGCCGACGCGGTTGACGATGAAGGCCTTCATCGCCGCGCGGTTGGCGCTCTCGCGGTCGTACCAGTAGCCGATCAGCAGGTAGGAGGCGAGGCCGACGCCCTCCCAGCCGAAGAAGAGCTGCGCCAGGTTGTCCGCCGTCACCAGCATCAGCATCATGAAGGTGAAGAGGCTGAGATAGGCGAAGAAGCGTGCCGGCGTCGCGTCATGCGACATGTAGCCGACCGAGTAGAGGTGGATCAGCGTCGAGATGAAGGTGACCATCGCCACCATCACGACGCTCAGCGTGTCGTAGCGGAGCGCCCAGGAGACCTCGAGCCCGCCGACATCCATCCAGGTCAGCAGCGGCACCGTCGTCGGCTGGCTGTCGAAGGCCACCTGCCCGAAGGCGAGGATGCCGCAGACGGCGGCCAGCGCCATGCAGATGACGGTCGACCACTGGGCCAGCCTGTCGCCGAGCCAGCGGCCGAGGAAGCCGCTGAGGCAGGCCCCCAGCAGGGGAAAGAAGATCGCGCCGACGAACATGGGTTCAGCCCTTCAGCGTCGAGATATCCTCGACCTCGATGCTGCCGCGGTTGCGGAAGTAGATGACCACGATGGCAAGCCCGATAGCCGCCTCCGCCGCCGCCACGGTGAGGACGAACATGGCGAAGATCTGCCCGTTCAGGTCGTCCAGCCTGGCGGAGAAAGCAACGAAGTTCAGGTTCACCGCGAGCAGGATCAGCTCCACGCTCATCAGGATGACGATGACGTTCTTCCGGTTCATGAAGATGCCGAAGACGCCGAGCACCAGCAGGATGGCGCTGACGGTCAGGTAGTGGGCGAGGCCGATGACCATGTCACTGATGCCCTCCGTGCCCGGACTCATGCGTGACCTTGGGCGCCTCGGGCTCCGGCTGCGGCGGGCGGCGGATGCCGAGGGCGGCGATGCCGGTGCCGCTCGGCACCTTTTCCAGCGCAACGGAGCCGGTGCGGTAGACCTGGGAGGCGATGTTCTGCCGCTTCGTGCCCTCGCGCTGCCTGTGGGTCAGCACGATGGCGCCGATCATCGCCACCAGCAGCACCAGGCCGGAGGCCTGGAAGAGGTAGACATAGTCCGTATAAAGGATGCGCCCGATCGCCTCGGCATTGGTCACGCCGCCGCCCGGGTTGGGCGCCAGCCGCAGCTCGCTCGCCTGGTTGGAGAAGCCCCAGCTGCCGACGACGAAGATCAGCTCGAGGAAGAGGATGCCGCCGATGATGGCGCCGATCGGGGCGTAGCGCTGGAAGCCTTCGCGCAAGCGGGCGAAGTCGATGTCCAGCATCATGACCACGAAGAGGAAGAGCACCGCGACCGCGCCCACATAGACGATGACTAGGATCATCGCCAGGAACTCGGCCCCTGCAATCAGGAACAGCGCCGCCGCATTGAAGAAGGCGAGGATCAGAAAGAGCACGCTGTGGACCGGGTTGCGTGCCGTGACCACCATGACCGCGGAGGCGATCAGGATGGCCGCGAAGAGGTAAAAGGCGAGCGCGGCGATCATCGGGGCTTCCGCTTCAGCGATAGGGGGCGTCGAGTTCAAGCCGCTTGGCCAGCTCCGGCTCCCAGCGGTCGCCATTCGCGAGCAGCCGGGTCTTGTCGTACATCAGCTCCTCGCGTGTCTCGACGCTGAACTCGAAATTCGGTCCTTCGACGATGGCGTCCACCGGGCAGGCTTCCTCGCACATGCCGCAATAGATGCACTTGGTCATGTCGATGTCGTAGCGCGTCGTGCGGCGGCTGCCATCCTCGCGCGGCTCGGCCTCGATGGTGATGGCCTGGGCGGGACAGACCGCTTCGCAGAGCTTGCAGGCGATGCAACGCTCCTCGCCGTTCGGGTAGCGGCGCAACGCGTGCTCGCCCTTGAAGCGGGGGCTGAGCGGGCCCTTCTCATAGGGGTAGTTGATGGTGACCTTGGGCTTGAAGAAGTACTTCAAGGTCAGGGCCATGCCCGAAACCAGCTCGGAGAGCAGTAGGCTGCGGGCGGCGCGGTCGAGGCTTGCCATGGCGGGATATCCTTAGGCCGGGAGCCAGCCGGCGAGCTTCAGCACCGCCGCCGTCAGCACCAGCCAGACCAAGCTGAAAGGCAGGAACACCTTCCAGCCGAGGCGCATGAGCTGGTCGTAGCGGTAGCGCGGGAAGGTCGCCCGGACCCAGATGAAGACGAAGAGCAGCAGCGCGATCTTCAGCGCAAACCAGACGAAGCCCGGAATCCAGGTGAAGGGCACCACATGCATCGGCGGATGCCAGCCACCCAGGAACAGGATGGTGGTCAGCGCCGACATCAGGATCATGTTCGCGTATTCGCCGAGAAAGAACAGCGCGAAGGTCATGCTGCTGTATTCGACGAAGAAGCCGGCCACCAGCTCGCTCTCGCCCTCCGGCAGGTCGAAGGGCGCGCGGTTGGTCTCGGCCAGCGCGCTGATGAAGAAGATGATGAACATCGGGAAAAGCGGGATGAAGAACCACACCCGCTCCTGCGCCCGCACGATGTCCGACAAGTTCAGCGAGCCGACGCAGAGCAGCACGGTGACGATGACGAAGCCGATCGAGACCTCGTAGCTCACCATCTGCGCCGCCGAACGCAGCGCGCCGAGGAAGGCGTATTTCGAGTTGCTTGCCCAACCGGCGATGATGATGCCGTAGACGCCGAGCGAGCTGACGGCGAAGAGGTAGAGGATGCCGACATTGATGTCGGCGATCGCCCAGCCATCCTGCACCGGGATCACCGCCCAGGCGATCATCGCCAGCATGAAGAGCAGGATCGGCGCCAGGATGAAGAGGAAGCGATTGGCCCCGGAGGGGACGATCGTCTCCTTCATCAGCATCTTCAGCGCATCGGCGAAGGGCTGCAGCAGGCCGAAGGGGCCCACCACATTCGGCCCGCGGCGCAACTGCATCGCCGCCAGCACCTTGCGCTCGGCGAGCGTGAGGTAGGCGACGGCGATCAACACCGGCACCAGCAGCGCCAGCGTCTGCGCGACAGTGATGGCCAGGATGCCAACCGGTGAGGCGAGGAAGCCGTCCATCCCCGCCTACTCCGCTGCCTGGGGCAGGTAGGTGCGCGCGCATTCCGCCATGGTGGCGGATGCGCGGCTGATCGGATCCGCCTGCCAGTAATTGTGGATCGTCGTGTCGAAGGCGGCCTCCGCGACGGCACCGGCATCGCCCGCCGGCCCCGCCATGTCGGTGCAGCCATGCGCCGCGAAGCCGGGCTTGCCGAACACCGGATTGACCTCGGCCAGCCGCGCCCGGACGCCGTCGAGCGAGTCATAGGGCAGCCGCAGGCCGAGGACCTCGCTGGCGGCACGCAGGATCTTCCAGTCCTCCCGCGCCTCGCCCGGCGGGTAGACGGCAAGCCGTCCGCGCTGCACCCGGCCCTCCGTGTTGACCCAGGTTGCGTCCTTCTCGGTATAGGCCGCGCCGGGGAGGATGACATCCGCCCGCGCCGCGCCGGCCTCGCCGTGATGGCCCTGGTAGATGACGAAGGCGCCCTCGGGCACGCCAACCGGCTCCGCGCCCAGCAGCCAGACGGCTTCGACATCCGCCGGGATGCCGGTGGTGAAGCCGAGGTCGAGCGGCGCCACCTGCCCGCCGAACTGATGCAGCAGGTTGAAGCCGTGCCAGTCGGCCTGAAGCATCTCGCCCTTCACCGCGACCTGCCACGCGGCCGCCAGCACCGCCGCGCCATCCGGCCGCGCCAGCGCGCCGCGGCCGAGGATCAGCATCGGCCGCTTCGCCGCGCGCAGCACCTCGTTGAAACGATGCTGGCCGCCGACCAGGGCGCTGAGGGTTGCCCCCCCATCCCCCAGCCAGTCATGCGCATAGGTCAGGTTCAGCCCGCGCGGCCCGATGAAGCCGACCGGGATCCCGCCCGTCGCCACGCGCTTGCGGATGCGCGCATTGATCACCGGCGCCTCGACCCGCGGGTTGCTGCCGATGATCAGCAGCGCATCCGCCTCCTCGATGCCGACGATGCCGGTATTGAAGGTGTAGAAGTCGCGCCGCGAGCCATCGATCGCCGCGCCATCCGTGCGGCATTCCAAGTGGTTGCTGCCGAGCGCCGCCATCAGGTCGCGCAACGCCACCGTTGCCTCGGCATCGGCCAGCTCGCCGGCAATGGCGCCGATCTTCCGCCCCTTGATCCCGGCGGCGATGGCGGTGAAGGCCTCCGCCCAGCTCGCCGGCTTCAGCTTGCCGCCCTGGCGCACCCAGGGCCGGTCCAGCCGGCGGCGCTTCAGCCCGTCGAAGGCGAAGCGGCCGCGATCGGCCATCCATTCCTCGTTCACGTCGTCATTCGTGCGCGGCAGGATGCGCAGCACCTCGCCCGCCCGGGCATCGACGCGGATGTTGGTGCCGGTCGCGTCGAGCACGTCCACGCTGTCGGTCTTCCGCAGCTCCCAGGGACGGCTGACATAGGCATAGGGGCGCGAGGTCAGCGCGCCAACCGGGCAGATGTCGATCAGGTTGCCGGAGAGTTCGGTGGTCAGCGCCTTCTCGACATAGGTGCCGATTTCCATGTTCTCGCCGCGGTTCGTCGCGCCGAGTTCCGGCACGCCGGCAACCTCGGTGGCGAAGCGCACGCAACGGGTGCACTGGATGCAGCGGTTCATGACCGTCTTGACCAGCGGGCCGAGATACTTGTCCTTCACCGCCCGCTTCTCTTCGCGGTAGCGGCTGGCATCGCCACCGAAGGCGATGGCCAGGTCCTGCAGGTCGCACTCGCCGCCCTGGTCGCAGATCGGGCAGTCCAGCGGGTGGTTGATCAGCAAGAATTCCATGACGCCGCGGCGGCCGTTGCGGACCATCGGGCTGTCGGTGAAGACCTTCATCCCGTCCGCGACCGGATAGGCGCAGGAGGCGATGGGCTTCGGCGCCTTCTCGACCTCGACCAGGCACATCCGGCAATTACCGGCGACGCTCAGCCGCTCATGATAACAGAAGCGGGGAATCTCCTTCCCCGCTGCCTCGCAGGCTTGGAGGACGGAGACGCCGTTCGGCACCTCCACCTCGATCCCGTCGACGGTGACCTTTGCCATAGTCCTACTCCGCCGCCAGCGCCATCGTGGGCGCGGCCTTGCCCGCCTTGTAGGCGGCAATACGCTCTTCCATCATCGGCCGGAAGTGCCGGATCAGCCCCTGCACCGGCCAGACGCCGCCATCGGCAAGCGCACAGATCGTGTGCCCCTCGATCTGCCGCGTCACCTGCTCCAGCACGTCGATCTCGGCCACCTCGGCGCGACCCTCGACCATGCGGTCCATCATGCGCTTCACCCAGCCCATGCCCTCGCGGCACGGGGTGCACTGGCCGCAGCTCTCATGCTTGTAGAAGGTCGAGAGCCGAGCAATCGCCTTGATGAGGTCGGTGGACTTGTCCATTACGATCACGCCCGCCGTGCCGAGGCCGGTCTTGTGCTCGCGCAACGCATCGAAATCCATCAGCACGTCGTCACAGACGGCTTTCGGGATCATCGGCGTGGAGCTGCCGCCCGGGATGACGGCGAGCAGGTTGTCCCAGCCGCCGCGCACGCCGCCCGCATGCCGCTCGATCAGCTCGCGCAGCGGGATCGACATCTCCTCCTCCACATTGCAGGGCTTGTTCACGTGGCCCTGGATGCAGAAAATCTTGGTGCCGCTGTTCTTCGGCCGGCCGAAGCCGGCGAACCAGGGCGCGCCGCGCCGCAGGATGGTCGGCACCACCGCGATGGTCTCGACATTGTTCACCGTCGAGGGGCAGCCATAGAGGCCGACCGCCGCCGGGAAGGGCGGCTTCAGCCGCGGCATGCCCTTCTTGCCCTCGAGGCTCTCGATGAGCGCCGTCTCCTCGCCGCAGATATAGGCGCCCGCGCCACGATGGACGTAGAGGTCGAAATCCCAGCCCGCGCCACAGGCATTCGGGCCGAGCAGCCCCGCCGCATAGGCCTCGTCGATCGCCGCCTGCAGGACGAGATGCTCGTTATAATACTCGCCGCGCACATAGATGTAGCCGACATGCGCGCCCATGGCGACGCCGGCGATCAGGCACCCCTCGACCAGCGTGTGCGGATCGTGCCGCAGGATGTCGCGGTCCTTGCAGGTGCCAGGCTCCGACTCATCGGCGTTGACGATGAGGTAGTGGGGCCGCTCGCTCGCCTGCTTCGGCATGAAGGACCATTTGAGGCCGGTCGGGAAGCCGGCGCCGCCGCGGCCGCGCAGCCCCGAATTCTTGACCTCCTCGATGATCCAGTCTCGCCCCTTCTCGATGAGCGCCTTGGTGCCGTCCCATTGGCCGCGTTTGCGCGCAGCTTCCAGGCGCCAGTCCTGCAGCCCGTAGAGGTTGGTGAAGATGCGGTCCTTGTCGGTCAGCGCCATCTTACTCTCCTGGCACGTCCAGCAGCGTCTGCGGCCCGCCGACCGGTGCGCTCGCCTGGCGCCCGATGACGGAGCCGGGCGCCGGCTTCTCGCCGCGCCGCAGCGCCTCGATCAGCTTGACCGTGCTCTCGTAATCCATGTCTTCGTAGTAATCGTCGTCGACCTGAAGGATGGGCGCGTTCACGCAGCCGCCGAGGCACTCTACCTCGGACAGGGTGAACATCCCGTCCTCGCTGGTCTGGCCCCAGCCGCCGAGCTTGCCGGCCTCGCGGCAGGCGCGCGACACCTCGTCCGAGCCACGCAGCCAGCAGGGCGTCGTGGCGCAGACCTGGAGGTGGTGCCTCCCGATCGGCTTCATGTTGAACATGAAGTAGAAGGTGGCGACCTCGTAGACGCGGATCGGCGCCATGCCGAGCCGCTCCGCCACCGCATCCATGCCCTTGTTCGGCACCCAGGCGCTGCCGGTCTGCCGCTTCACCTGCCGCTGCACGACATAGAGCAGCGGGATGACGGCGCTCGCCTGCTTGCCCGGCGGGTAGCGCTTCAGGATGGCATCGATCGCCTTCAGGCTCTCCTCGTCGAAGGAGAAGCTTTCCGGCTGCGAGATTTCGGTCGCGGTCGAGAGCTCGGCGTCCATCAGCGATCGATCTCCCCGAAGACAATGTCGAGCGAGCCGATGATCGCCACTGCATCGGCCAGCATATGCCCCTTGGAGAGCACCTCCATGGCCTGCAGATGGGCGAAGCCCGGCGCCCGGACCTTGCAGCGGTAGGGCCGGTTGGTCCCGTCGGCGACCAGGTACATGCCGAACTCGCCCTTCGGCGCCTCGGTCACGGTGTAGGTCGTGCCCTCCGGCACATGGAAGCCCTCGGTGTAGAGCTTGAAGTGGTGAATCAGCGACTCCATCGACCGCTTCATCTCGCCGCGCTTCGGCGGGACGATCTTGTTGTCGAGGATCTTGATCGGCCCTGGCTTCAGCCGCCTGAGGCATTGATGCACGATGCGAAGGCTCTGCCGCATCTCCATCATGCGGACGAGATAGCGATCATAGCAGTCGCCCTGCCGGCCCACGGGGATGTCGAAGTCGAGCTCGCCGTAGATCTCGTAGGGCTGCGACTTGCGCAGGTCCCAGGGCACGCCCGAGGCGCGGAGGCACGGGCCGGAGAAGCCCCACTCCATCGCCATCTCGGCGCTCATGATGCCGATATCCACTGTGCGTTGCTTGAAGATGCGATTGTTGGTCAGCAGCCCCTCGAGATCGTCGAGGAATTTCGGGAATTGCGCCGCCCAGCCTGCGATGCGATCCGTCAGCCCCGCCGGCAGGTCGCGCGAGACGCCGCCGGGCCGGAAGTAGTTGACGTGGTAGTGGCTGCCGCCCGCCGCCTCGTAGAATTCCAGCAGATGCTCGCGCTGCTCGAAGCCCCAGAGCGCCGGCGTGATAGCGCCGCAATCGAGCGCATAGGTCGTCACGTTCAGCAGGTGGTTCAGGATGCGCGTCAGCTCGGCGAACATGGTGCGGATGACGCGGGCGCGCTCCGGCACGTCGTTCTCGATGCGCAGCAGCCGCTCCACCGCCAGCACCCAGCTGTGCTCCATGCACATCGGGCTGACATAATCCAGGCGGTCCATATAGGGCATCGCCTGGAGATAGGTCTTCGACTCGATCAGCTTCTCGGTGCCGCGATGCAGCAGGCCGATATGCGGGTCGGCACGCTCCACCATCTCGCCCTTCATCTCGAGGATGAGGCGGAGCACGCCATGCGCCGCCGGGTGCTGCGGGCCGAAATTGATCGTGTGGCTGTCGACCTCGACCGTCTTCACCTCGTTCGAGGTGCCGGTCGCGGACGGCATGCTGGCCGGATCGGCGGCGGAGGTCAGCGGCCCCGCCTCCGAGGCCATGGCGGAACTGCCGCTCATGCCTTGTCCCCTTCGATGCGGTTGAGATGGACCTTCTCGTCGCCGGGCAGCGTCGTCATGCCTTCCCAGGGCGAGAGGAAATCGAAGACGCGCCAGTCCTGCTGAAGCTTCACCGGCTCGTAGACCACCTGCTTGCGCTCCTCGTCCCAGCGCACCTCGACATGGCCGGTGAGCGGGAAGTCCTTGCGCAGCGGATGGCCCTCGAAGCCATAATCCGTCAGCAGCCGGCGCAGGTCGGTCTGGCCCTCGAAGACGACGCCGTACATGTCCCAGGCCTCGCGCTCGTACCAAGTGGCGCAGGGCCAGACGGAGGCGATGCTCGGCACCGGCGTCGCCGCATCGGTCGAGACGACCACGCGGATGCGCCGGTTCTGCGAGAGGCTGAGCAGGTTGTAGACCACCTCGAAGCGGAGCGGCCGGTTCGGCCAGTCCGTCCCGCAGAGGTCCATGAGCTGCTCGAAATGGAACTCGTCGCGCAGCCGCAGCATCGCCGCGACCAGCCCCTCGCGCGGCAGGGCCACGACCAGCTCGGCGCCGCGCTCGACGGCGATGCGGCTGCCGGGCAGCGCGGCCTGCACGGCCTCGCCCAGCTCAGTCGGGATTGCGTTCTCAGCCACGAAGGATCGTCCCCGAGCGCCGGATCTTCTTCTGCAGCTGCAGGATGCCGTAGATCAGCCCCTCGGCCGTCGGCGGGCAGCCGGGCACATAGACATCGACCGGCACGATGCGGTCGCAGCCACGCACCACGCTGTAGCTGTAGTGGTAGTAGCCGCCGCCATTGGCGCAGCTGCCCATGCTGATGACCCAGCGCGGCTCGCTCATCTGGTCGTAGACCTTGCGCAGCGCCGGGGCCATCTTGTTGGTCAGCGTGCCGGCGACGATCATCACGTCCGACTGCCGTGGCGAGCCGCGCGGGATGACGCCGAGCCGGTCAAGGTCGTAGCGCGCCATATAGGCGTGGATCATCGGCACCGCGCAGCAGGCCAGGCCGAAGGTCATCGGCCAGAGGCTGCCGGTGCGGGCCCAGTTCACCACCTTGTCGAGGTTGGCGACGACGAAGCCCTTGTCCTCGATCTCGCCGGTGATGCCCTTGACCACCGCATCCTGTGCCGCACCGGGCGCCAGGTGATCGCGGTTCCAGGCGATGGTGTCCGTGTTCTCGTTCATATGGGTCTCCGGTGGGGACGGCCGAGCCATCACTCCCAGTCCAGGGCGCCCTTGCGCCACTCGTAGACGAAGCCGACCGTCAGGACGCCGAGGAAAGCCAACATCGAAAGGAAGCCGAACCAGCCGATGTCGCCCAGCGCGATCGCCCAGGGGAAGAGGAAGGCCACTTCCAGGTCGAAGATGATGAAAAGGATGGCCACGAGGTAGAAGCGGACATCGAAGCGCCGGCGCGTGTCGTCGAAGGGCTCGAAGCCGCACTCATAGGCCGAGAGCTTCTCCGGGTTCGGCTTCTGCCGCGCCACAAGGAGGCTGCCGCCCACCATGGCGGCGGCGATGGCGCCGGCGATGGCCAGGAAGACCAGGATCGGGAAATAATCGGCCAGCAGCGGCTGGGTCATGTTTGCTCCGCCCACAGACGCGCCGGGGCAGCCTTTCGAGGTCAGGATCGAGCATCGGTCCCGCCTTGCCGCAGCGCAGCGCGGCCGGACATTAGCCCTGGCCCGCCTGCTCCGCTATAGGGGGAACGCCGTCTTCTGGACCAGATTTGGCGACGTCGGCCCGGAACGAAAAGGGCCCAAATGCGGCAACGGCGCCGCCCCCTGAGGAGCGGCGCCGTCGTTGCAGTCCGTCGCGTGGCGCGAGTGACGGGGCTCGAACCCGCGACCTCCGGCGTGACAGGCCGGCGCTCTAACCAACTGAGCTACACCCGCCCGCGACAGGAGGCGGGGTGTATGGCCCTGCGCCCCAGGTGTCAAGCGCTTCTCAGTACATCACCACCGTGACCGGCGGCGGGGCGAGCGCGGCCGCCAGCGCCACCGAGGCCCACATGGCCTGGGTCTGCTGCGCCTGCATCGACAGGCTCCGCTGGTAGTCGCGCTCGGCGCGCTCCGCCTGCTCGACCTGTTGCAGCCACCGCCTCGAATCGGCGTCGCCGCGGCTGGCCGCGAGGGAAAGCCAGCTGCGCGCCTCACCGAGGTCCTGGCCCATCTCCTCGAGCCCGGTCATGTAGAGCCGGCCGACCGCCTTCTGCGCCGGCAGGAAGCCGTTCTGCGCCGAACGCCGCATCCATTGCAGCGCCTCGTAGGGCCGGCGGGACACGCCCTCGCCGCGGAAATACATCAGGGCGAGATTGTACTGGCTCTCCGCGACGCCCTTCTCGGCAGCCTGGGTGAACCAGCGCGCCGCCTCGTCCAGGTCACGCGGCACCCCCCTCCCTTCGAGGTGGAGGAAGCCGAGATTGTGCGCCGCCTGCGCCACGCCGCCCTGCGCCGCCCCGGTATAGAGCTGGATGGCCCGCGCCCGGCCACCCGGCGCCGCCCCCTGCTCCGCCAGCCGCCCGAGGCGGAACATGGCGAAGGGCATGCCGGCATTGGCCGCGACCTCGTATTGCCGCGCTGCCTGCCCGGCGCTGCGCGGCAGGCCGCCGGCGCCGAACTCATAGGCCTGCCCGAGCCGATAGGCCGCGCCGGGATCACCCCCGGCGGCGGCCGCGCGCAGCTCGGCGACAGGCTCGCCACGGTAAAGATCGGGGTCGGCCTGCCGCCGAAGCCGCTCATCCTCGCCGACGACCAGGGTCTGCGCCTCGCGCGGCTGGACGCGGCAGCCGGCCTCGTCGCAGACCTGGACATTGGCGCCGAAGCCGCTGCGGCTGCCCATGCGGGGCTGGCAGCCGAGGAGCAGCAGCGCGAGGGCGGCGAGCCCTGCCGCGCTAGCGTGAGCGCAGCGCACCGCCGCCGGTCCCCAGCCCGCCGCGCACGTCCTGCGCCCGGTAGTTGCGCACCGCAACAACCAGCTTGTTGTAGGCATCGACGAAGGCGGCGACCGTCGCCTGCCCCGCCGGCGTGCGCTGGTAGCCACCGAGCACGCCGCCCGCCGTCGCCCCGAACCCGCCGACCAGCGCGCCGAAATTGGTCGCTGTGGAGGAGCCTTCCGACGCTGCGACCTGCACGCCGCTCCGCATGTCGAAGACCGAGAGGGTGACGTTGGTCGCCGAGGTGGACATCGCCGCACCCGCCAGGCCGAGCGCCACGCCGCCCCATCCGCCGACGCCGCCGCCGAGTCCGCCCATATCCTGGTTGGCGAAGAGGATCGCCGGCTCGATGAAGAGATCAGCCGCGACGCGCTGGCCGCGCTGCATGTTGGAGCCGGCGCGGAACTCGCCGCTGTTGCGCATGTCGCCAATCATGCCGCGCATCCGGCTCTCGAGTCGGTTGTTGCCCATGGCGGTGATGACGAAGCAGTTGGACTGCTGGACGACCAGCCGCACCATCGGCTCGATCGTGGTGATCTGCGTGCGTGCGGTGAAGGGACCCCACCAGCTCTGCTCGCGCCCGTCATCGATGGCGACGGTGCCAAGGGGCTCGGCGCAACGCTGGAGATTGGACGCCGCGCCGACGCTGGCCCCGCCACCGGCTGCACCGGTGACCGCGCCTCCGGCCGTGCCCTGCTGCACACATCCGCCGAGCGCCATCGCCGCACAGGCCAGGAAACCGAATTGAAGAACACTCTGCCGCAAGCGAGCCTCCGCCGAGATGACGCCAACCGGGATTGGACGTTATTACAGCGGAATTCTACACGATGGATCAGAGTAATAAAACTCACGCCCGGTTGGAAAAATGGGCGCTGACGGGATCGAACCGCCGACCACCTGTGTGTAAGACAGGCGCTCTACCGCTGAGCTAAGCGCCCAGGATGCGCACCCCAACCTCGGGGGCCGGAGTGGCCTGCACGAATGACGCGGGAGCCGAAGCTTAGTTCAGCGCGTCCTTCAAACCCTTGCCGGCCTTGAAGCGCACGGCCGTGCTGGCCGGGATCTCGATCTCCTCGCCGGTACGCGGGTTGCGGCCCTTGCCGGCCTTCCGCTTGGAGACGGAGAAGGTCCCGAAGCCGACCAGGCGCACATCCGTCTGCTTGGTCAGGGACTGGGCGATGGCTTCGAAGACCGCATCCAGGACATCGCCGGCCTTGGCCTTTGGCAGATCACCGACCTCGGCTACGATCGAGATGAGATCCTGCTTATTCATACACCAACCCCCCTACAAGGCGGCACGCCTTTGACGGCCCGGACGATTCCAGGCTGAAACTCGGCCGGACTGTAGGAGGGTCGATTCTGAAGCGTCAATCAAAGGGTACAAGGCGGAGGGCCGATACCGGCCATTTTCCGCGCGATCGTGGCGCGAAGAACGCGCGGAGGGCGAGTCGCCCCGCCCTCCGCGCCGCCATGCCTCAGTGCGGCAGCGCGGGCACGCTGCCATCGGCCTCGGTGCCGCGCGGCGGCGGCTCGGCCGGCTCCTCCCAGGAGATCGCCTCGGGCTTCCGCACGAGCGCGGTCGAGATCACCTCGTCGACATGCGAGACGGCCTTGATGGTCAGGCCCTTCTTCACATTGTCCGGGATGTCCGCGAGGTCCTTCTCGTTGTCCTTCGGGATGAAGACATGCGTGATGCCGGCCCGCAGCGCCGCCAGCAGCTTCTCCTTCAGCCCGCCGATCGGCAGCACCCGCCCCCGCAGCGTAATCTCGCCCGTCATCGCCACGTCGCGCCGCACCGGGATGCCGGTGAGGACGGAGACGATGCTGGTCGCCATGGCGATGCCCGCGCTCGGCCCATCCTTCGGCGTCGCACCCTCCGGCACGTGTACATGGATGTCGCGCCGCTCGAACAGCGTCGGCTTGAGGCCGAAGCTCGTCGCCCGGGAGCGGACATAGGACATGGCAGCCGAGACGCTCTCCTGCATGACGTCGCCGAGCTTGCCGGTGGTCTGCACCTTGCCCTTGCCGGGCACGGTGACGGATTCGATCGTCAGGATCTCGCCGCCCACCTCGGTCCAGGCGAGGCCGGTGACAACGCCCACCATGTCCTCCGCCTCGGCCTCGCCGTAGCGGAACTTCCGCACGCCCGCGAATTTCTCCAGGTTCTTCGCGGTGATGGCGATCTTCTTCGCCTTCTTCGAGACGATCTCCTTCACCGCCTTGCGGGCAAGCCCGCCCACCTCGCGCTCCAGGCTGCGCACGCCGGCCTCGCGCGTGTAGTAGCGCACCAGGTCGCGCAGCGCCTCCTCGGAGACGGACCACTCGCCCGGCTTCAGCCCGTTCGCCTCGGACTGCTTCGGGATCAGGTGGCGGCGGGCGATCTCGACCTTCTCATCCTCGGTGTAGCCGGGGATGCGGATGATCTCCATGCGGTCCATCAGCGGCTGCGGCATGCGCAGGCTGTTGGCGGTCGTCACGAACATCACGTCCGACAGGTCGTAGTCGACCTCGAGATAGTGGTCGGCGAAGGTCGAGTTCTGCTCCGGGTCCAGCACCTCGAGCAGCGCCGAGGACGGGTCGCCGCGCCAGTCGGCGCCGAGCTTGTCGATCTCGTCAAGCAGGAAGAGCGGGTTGGAGGTCTTCGCCTTCTTCATGCCCTGGATGACCTTGCCCGGCATGGAGCCGATATAGGTCCGCCGGTGGCCGCGCACCTCCGCCTCGTCCCGCACGCCGCCGAGCGACATGCGCACGAAGTTGCGGCCGGTGGCCTTGGCGATCGACTTGCCGAGCGAGGTCTTGCCGACGCCGGGCGGGCCGACGAGGCAGAGGATCGGGCCACGGATTTTCGGCGAGCGCGACTGCACCGCCAGATACTCGATGATCCGCTCCTTCACCTTCTCGAGCCCGTAGTGGTCGGCATCGAGCACCTTCTCGGCGGCTACGATGTCTCGCCGCACCCGGGACTTCTTTTTCCAGGGAATCGAGAGCATCCAGTCGAGGTAGTTGCGCACCACCGTCGCTTCGGCGCTCATCGCCGACATAGTGCGGAGCTTCTTCAGCTCTGCCATCGCCTTCTCACGCGCTTCCTTGCTGAAGGCGGTGGCCTTGATGCGAGCCTCGAGCTCAGCGACCTCGTCCTTGCCGTCCTCGCCCTCGCCCAGCTCCTTCTGGATCGCCTTGAGCTGCTCGTTCAGGTAGTACTCACGCTGCGTCTTCTCCATTTGCCGCTTGACGCGGTTGCGGATGCGCTTCTCAACCTGAAGGACGCCGATCTCGCTCTCCATATGGGCGAAGACCCGCTCCAGCCGCGCGGCGGTGCCGGCGGTCTCGAGCAGTTCCTGCTTCTCCGGAATCTTGAGCGAGAGATGGCTGGCGACGGTGTCGGCAAGCTTCGCCGGATCGTCGATCTGGTTGATCGAGACCAGGACCTCGGGCGCGATCTTCTTGTTGAGCTTGATATACTGCTCGAACTGCCCGACCACGGTGCGGGCCAGCGCCTCGGTCTCCGGCGGCTCGGCCGCGGCCTCGGCGAGCGGCGCCGCATAGGCCTCGAAATGGGTCTTGGTCTCCTTGAAGCCGGTGATCTGGGCGCGCTTGCCGCCCTCGACCAGCACCTTCACGGTGCCGTCTGGCAGCTTCAGGAGCTGCAGCACCGTGGAGACGGTGCCGACATCGTAGAGGTCCTCGGCCTCCGGGTCGTCCTGCGCGGCATTCTTCTGCGCGACGAGAAGGATTTGCTTGTCCTCCCGCATCACCGCTTCCAGCGCGCGGACGGATTTCTCGCGGCCGACGAAGAGCGGCACGATCATATGCGGGAACACCACGATGTCCCGCAGGGGCAGGACAGGCAGCAATTCGCCGCGCAACAACTCTGGGGTCTTATCCGCCATTATGGACCTCACTGAAGGACAGTCGGCCCACGGGTCACCCCCGGCAACGGCCGGTTGGCGGCGTGACCCGCGGCGCCACGGGGATGTCATGCAAATGGTCAGCCGGACACCCCACCGCAAGCCCGAAGGGCCGGATGGCGGGGGCTCTCCCCCGCCTCCAGCCGGCGCCGGGCCTTAGGCCGAGCTCTGCTCGGCCGCCCGCTCGCCGTAGATGAAGAGCGGGCTCGCCCGGCTCTCCGCCACCTCCCGGTTCACCACCACCTCGTCGACATCGTCGAGGCCCGGCAGGTCGAACATGGTGGTGAGCAGGATCTGCTCCATGATGGAACGCAGCCCGCGCGCACCGGTCTTCCGCTGGATCGCCCGCGTGGCGACCGAGCGCAGCGCATCCTCGGTGAAGGTGAGCTTGGTCCCCTCCATCTCGAAGAGGCGCTGGTACTGCTTGACGATGGCGTTCTTCGGCTTGGTCAGGATCTCGATCAGCGCCTTCTCGTCGAGATCCTCGAGCGTGGCGATGACCGGGAGGCGGCCGATGAACTCCGGAATCAACCCGAACTTCAGCAGGTCCTCTGGCTCCACCTCGCGGAGGACGGCGCCGGTGCGGCGGTCATCCGGCGAGCGGACCTCGGCACCGAAGCCGATGCCCGAGCCCTTGCCCCGCGCCCCGATGATCCGCTCCAGCCCCGCGAAGGCGCCGCCGCAGATGAAGAGGATGTTCGCGGTGTCGACCTGGAGGAATTCCTGCTGCGGATGCTTCCGCCCGCCCTGGGGCGGCACGGAGGCGACCGTGCCCTCCATGATCTTCAGCAGCGCCTGCTGGACGCCCTCGCCCGAGACGTCCCGGGTGATGGAGGGGTTGTCCGACTTGCGGCTGATCTTGTCGACCTCGTCGATATAGACGATGCCGCGCTGCGCCCGCTCCACGTTGTAGTCGGCAGCCTGGAGCAGCTTGAGGATGATGTTCTCGACATCCTCGCCGACATAGCCGGCCTCGGTCAGGGTCGTCGCATCCGCCATGGTGAAGGGGACGTCTAGGATCCGCGCCAGGGTTTGGGCCAGCAGCGTCTTGCCCGAGCCGGTCGGGCCGAGCAGCAGGATGTTCGACTTGGCGATCTCGACATCGTTGTTCTTCGCGCCATGCGCCAACCGCTTGTAGTGGTTGTGCACCGCGACGGAGAGCACCTTCTTCGCATGATCCTGGCCGATGACGTAATCATCGAGGACCTTGCAGATCTCCTTCGGCGTCGGAACCCCGTCCCGCGACTTCACCAGATGCGTCTTGTGCTCCTCACGGATGATATCCATGCAGAGTTCGACGCATTCATCGCAGATGAAGACGGTGGGCCCGGCGATAAGCTTGCGGACCTCGTGCTGCGACTTGCCGCAGAACGAACAGTAGAGTGTATTCTTCGAGTCGCCGGACTTGCTCATGGGCACTCCGCCTGAAAGGGCCGGCTGTGGATCGCGCGCAGTGCGCGGGCCACCGGCAGGCCACGCCCCCCCTCCCGGGCCGAAGAGGGGGCTTTCCATGGGACTGTAGCCCCCCTGTCACCGGGGGAAAAGCTTTGTGGCGTCACACTGGGCGGCGGCATGACCAAACGCGACAGGCGAACCGGCCTCGCGACCGGCTGCCGACCAGGGAAGATGCGCCCCTGCCTCAGCTCTTCGGCGCCTCGGAGGCGCCGGGCGCGGCCGGCCGGGTCTCGACCACTTGGTCGACCAGACCGAAATCCCGGGCCTCCTCGGCGGACATGTAGGTGTCGCGCTCCAGCTTCCGCTCGATCGCCTCGAGCGGCTGGCCAGTGTGCTTCACATAAATCTCGTTCAGCCGCTGGCGCAGCTTCAGGATCTCCCGCGCCTGAATCTCGATGTCCGTCGCCTGGCCCTGGGCGCCGCCGGAGGGCTGATGGACCATGATGCGGCTGTTCGGCAGGGCGAAGCGCTTGTCCTTGGCACCAGCCGTCAGCAGCAGCGAGCCCATGGAGGCCGCCTGGCCGATGCAGACCGTGCTCACGGGAGCGCGGATGTACTGCATCGTGTCGTACATCGCGAGGCCGGCGGAGACGACGCCGCCCGGGCTGTTGATGTAGAAGGCGATGTCCTTGTTCGGGTTCTCGCTCTCAAGGAAGAGCAACTGGGCGCAGATGGAGGAGGAGACCTGGTCGAAGACCGGGCCGGTCAGGAAGATGATCCGCTCCTTCAGCAGGCGCGAATAGATGTCCCAGGCGCGCTCGCCGCGGGCCGACTGCTCCACGACCATCGGGACCAGGGTATTGTTGTAGACCTCGACAGGATCACGGTCCCGCATGGTGATGCCTTTCAGACAGGTGGCAGGCGAGCCCAGCCTAGCCCGCAACCCTTAATGTGGTGCAACCGGAGCCGCGCCGGAAGGCCCCGCCGAATGGCGGGGGTCCGGCCCGGTCACGATCCGGTTCCGCGAACATGGTATATCAGATTCACGCGGCTGCGGCAGCGGAAAGCTCATCCGGGGCGACGTTCCGCTCGCTGACCTTGGCCAGCTCCAGCATGAAGTCGACCACCTTCTCCTCGAAGATCGGGGAGCGAAGGTTCTCGGCCGCCTGCGGGTTCTTGCGGAAGAACTCCATCACCTGCTGCTCCTGGCCCGGGTAGCGGGAGGCTTCCTGCCGCATCGCCCGGGACAGCTCGTCGGCGGTGACCGAGATGTTGTTGGTCCGGCCGATCTCCGAGAGCAGCAGGCCGAGGCGGATGCGGCGCTCGGCGATGGCCCGGTAGTCGGCCTTCAGCGCCTCCTCGTCCTTGCCCTTGTCGTCCTCGTCCAGCCGCCCGGCCTTCATGTCGGCCTCGACCCGCTGCCAGATCTGGGCGAACTCGGCCTCCACCATGCCCTCCGGCACGGGGAAGCTGGCCCGCTCGGCGAGGCCGTCGAGCAGGGAGCGTTTCACCTTGAGGCGGGATAGGTTGTCGTATTCCTGCTGGAGCGAGCCGCGCACGGCCTCCTGCAGCTTCGCCAGGTCCTCGAAGCCCATGGTCTTGGCGAGCTCGTCATCGACCGGGGAGTTCACCGGCGCCTTCAGCCCCTTGCAGGTCACGCTGAAGGCCGCCGCCTTGCCGGCCAGCTCCTTCGCCCCGTACTCCTCGGGGAAGCTGACGTTGATGGTGCGGGTCTCGCCGGCCTTGATGCCCTCGAGCTGCTCGGTGAAGCCGGGGATGAAGCCGGCGCCGGCCACCTCGATCTGCATGTCGGTCGCGGTGCCGCCCGGGAAGGGCTCGCTCTCGCCTTCCAGCGTACCGATGAAGTCGCAGACCGCGATCTCGCCCCGCTGCGCGCCGCGGTCCTCGGTGATGTCCTCGAGCTTGCGGTTGCGGGCGGCGATCGTCTCGATTGTCGTGTTCACCTGCTCCTCGGAGGGCTCGGCCTTCAGCCGCTCCACCTCGATCCCGGCGAAGTCGGGCATCGGGATCTCCGGCAGCAGCTCCAGCTCGACCTTGAATTCGAGGTCGGCGCCATCGGCGAAGTTGACCAGCTCAATCTTCGGCTGCAGCGCCGGGCGGAGGCCGCGGTCGGTCACCACCTGCTGCGTCGCCTTGCTGACCGACTGCTCGAGCACCTCGCTCATCACCGCCTGGCCGTAGCGGGCCTTCACCACGCTCGCCGGGATCTTGCCGGGGCGGAAGCCGGGCAGGCGCAGCTCGCGGCCCAGCTCGTCGAGCCGCCGCGTGCGCTCGGCCGCGATATCGGCCGCCGGGACCGATACCGTATAGGCCCGCTTCAGCCCGTCATTCGCGACCTCGGTCACCTGCATCGTCGTCACTTTCTTCCCAAACCCTGTAAGCGGCGCCGATGGTGCGGGCGGAGGGACTTGAACCCCCAAGGCTTGCGCCACCGGAACCTAAATCCGGCGTGTCTGCCAATTCCACCACGCCCGCCCAAGGCCGGAGAGAAGCCAGGACGACGCCGGATTGGGGCGTTTAGCGCAGGCCATCCCGCTTTCCAAGGCTCGACGCTCCGATTCCCGCCGCATGGACGAGCGATGGCGGTTCGGGCGATACCCGGGTCATGCCGCGCCGCCCCCCGTCCCGCCTCCGCTGGCTCCGCCGCCTGGGCCTCCTGCTGCTCGCCCTGGCGCTGACCGGCGCCGCGAGCCTTGCCGGCGTCCTTTGGTGGAGCCTGCCCGGTGAGGAGGGCGAGCTGCACCTGGCCGGGCTCGGTGGGCCGGTGGAGGTCATGCTCGACGCCCAGGGCATCCCTCGCATCGCTGCGGCGGATGAGCGGGATGCGGCCATGGCCCTCGGCTGGCTGCATGCCCGCGACCGGATGTTCCAGATGGAGCTGATGCGCCGCGGCGCTGCCGGCCGCTTGGCCGAGCTGCTCGGCCCTCCCGCGCTGCGGCTCGACCGCTTCACCCGCACCCTCGGCCTCGCCCGTCGCGCCGAGGCCGACCTCGCCGTCCAGTCGCCCGAGACCCGGGCGCTGCTGGAGGCCTATGCCGCCGGGGTGAATGCCTGGATCGCCGACCGCGGCCGCTTCGCGGCACCCGAATTCCTCGCCCTCGGCGCCCCGGAGCCCTGGCGGCCGGAGCATAGCCTGCTCTGGGGCAAGGTCATGGGACTCTGGCTCTCCGGCAACTGGCGGGGCGAGCTGGAGCGGGCGCGCCTTGCCGCCCTCCTGCCGCCGGAGCGGCTGCGCGAACTCTTCCCCGCCGAAGACAGCGCCGGGCGGCCTGATGAACCGCAGGCCGCGCTCGACCCTGACCGGCTCGGCCGGCTCGCCGCCGCCCTGCCAGGTTTCCCCGAACCGGGCACCCTCCCCGGCTCGGCCAGCAATGCCTGGGCGGTCGCCGGCCGCCGCTCCGCCTCCGGCGCGCCGTTGCTGGCTTCCGACCCGCATCTTGGCTTCCAGGCGCCGATCCTCTGGTACCTGGCGCGGATCGACCTGCAGGATGGGCGGATGCTGGCCGGCGCCACCTCGCCCGGCGTGCCCTTCCTGGTAATCGGACGGAATGCACGGCTCGCCTGGGGCTTCACCACTACCCACTCGGATACCCAGGATCTCTTCGTCGAGCGCCTCGCCGGCGAGGATGCCTATGAGACGCCGGAGGGGCCGCGCCCCTTCACGATCATCGAGGAGTGGATCGGCATCCGCGGCGCCGAGCCCGAGATCCTGCGGGTGCGGGAGACGCGGCATGGGCCGGTGATCTCCGACCTCGACGGGACGCCGCGCGGGGACGGGACGGTCCTGGCCCTCGCCGCCGCCAACCTGGGGCCTGACGATACGGCGGCGACGGGCCTGTACAGGCTGAACCACGCCGGCTCGGTTGCCGAGGCGCGCGGGGCGGCAGCGCTCATCACCAGCCCGTCCCAGAACCTGATGACGGCAGATGCGGGGGGCGGCATCGGCTTGCTGCTCACCGGGCGGACGCCGGTCCGCAAGGCGGGAGACGGCACCCTTCCCGCCCCCGGTTGGGACGGGACGCATGACTGGAGCGGCTGGACGCCCTTCGATGCCTTGCCGCATGTCCTCGACCCGCCGAGCGGCATGCTGGCCAATGCCAATAACCGGGTGGCGCCGGCCGACTACCCGGTGTTTCTCGGTTCGGAGTGGATCGCCGACTGGCGCTTCCGGCGGATCGGTGCGCTGCTGGCGGCGCGGCCGCAGCATGAGGTCGCCAGCTTCGCCGCCATGCAGCGGGACACGGTCTCGCCCTTCGCCCTCTCGCTGATCGGGCCGGACTCGTTGCTGCCCAGCCTGCCTATGGCCGATGGCGCCGCAGGACAGGCGCAGGCACTGCTACTGGGCTGGGATGGTGACGTCGCCGCAGGCCGACCGGAGCCACTGATCTTCAATGCCTGGCTGAAGCAGCTCGGGCGGCTGGCCCTGGCGGCGGGCGGCGTTCCGGAGGGCGCCGCGGGGACGCATGCGGCCTTCCTGAGCTTCGTCCTTTCTCCCGACAATCGCGGCGCAGCCTGGTGTCATGGCGACTGCCGGGCGCTTGCCGCCCAGGCGCTCGTTGAGTCGGTCGCGGCGCTCCAACCGGGCCAGGGTGAGGATCCGGCCCGCTGGCGCTGGGGTGCCGTGCACTACGCCTTGTTCGAGCATCCGCTGCTGCGCGCCATCCCAGGCCTGGGAAGCCTGGCTCGGCTGGCAACGGCCACGGGTGGCGATGAATGGACTGTCTCGCGCGGCGGGTTGCGCGGCGGCCGGGGGTTGGAGGCTTGGCAGCATGTCCATGGCGCCGGATTGCGGCTGGTCGCCGACCTCGCCGATCCCGACTCGACCCTGGCCATCATCGCCACCGGCCAGTCCGGGCATCCGCTCGCCGCGCATTGGAGCGACTTGCTGCCAGCCTGGCGTGACGGCGAGATGATTCGGCTCAGCCGCTCGCCTCCGGACCCAGCCTCGCGGTTGCGACTGTTACCCTGACATATCGTCCGGGATTTCCCGAAGGCTTGCAGTTGATTCCCGCGCTGCACGCGCCGACACTGGCACCATCGATGCTGCACCGCCCCAACCGACGTCCGCAATTCTTTTACACGACCGCCCCCCTGCCCTGTCCTTACTTGGCGGGCCGGACGGAGCGGAAGATCGTGACCGAGCTGACCGGGCCGGACGCGGAAGCCTTGCATGACCGGCTCTCCCGCGCTGGCTTTCGCCGCAGCCACAACATTGCGTATTCGCCGGTCTGTCCCGGCTGCTCGGCCTGCATCCCGATCCGCATCCTTGCCGGACAGTTCGAGCCCAACCGGGCACAGCGGAAGCTGCAGAAGATCAACGCCGACATCGCCGGCTTCGAGATGCCGGCACGCGCCACGGCGGAGCAGTTCGCCCTTTTCCAGCGCTACCAGCAGGCGCGTCACGGCGAAGGCGACATGGCGGCCATGGGCTTCTACGACTACCGCGCCATGGTCGAGGATACGCCGATCACGACGGGAATGGTGGAGTTCCGCGATTCGAAGGACCGCCTGGTCGGCGCCTGCCTGACCGACTGGCTCTCCGATGGCCTGTCGGCCGTCTATTCTTTCTACGACCCGGCGCTGAACCGCCGCTCGCTCGGCAGCTGGGCGATCCTTTGGTTGGTTGCGCGAGCCCAGGCGCTCGGCCTGCCCTTTGTCTACCTCGGCTATTGGGTGCCGGAGAGCCAGAAGATGTCCTATAAGAGCCGCTTCCGGCCGAGCGAGGTGCTGATCGGCGGCGTCTGGCGCGTCCTCGAGGAGCAGCCGGCGGCCGATATCGCGGAGGTGGTGCCTGCACTGTCCAGCTAAACGCCGGAACCCCCCTTGGCTTGGCCTTAGGGGGGTTGTGTTGTGGGATGCGGGGACAGGATTTGAACCTGTGACCTTCAGGTTATGAGC
>NZ_JCACHU010000002.1:0-51116 GCF_059504005.1 Belnapia sp.
TCCTCTCGGACGTGCTGACCGCAGCAGCTTACTCCCTTTCAGTGAGGGTCAATAGCCGCTGCGCTGCTGCACGGCGGCCTTCAGCGCCTCGAGGTCGCGCTGGTGCAGCGTGATGCGGTGCTTCACCAGGTCGCGGATGCTGACGATGCCGGCGAGCTCGCCAACCTCCATCACCGGCAGGTGGCGGAAATAGCCGGCATCCATGATCTCCATCGCCTGGTCGATGGAGGTGCCCATGGAGATGGTGGTGACTTGACGGGTCATCAGGTCGCTTGCCGTCAGCTCCAGCACGCGGGCGCCGTGCTTGGCGAGGGCCTTCACCACGTCACGCTCCGAGACGATGCCGGCGAGGCCGCCATGGTCGGCGAGCACGACGACGGCGCCGATGCGCCGCGAGGCGATGATCGAGGCGATCTCGGCAATGGGCGCCTCGGGCGAGACGGAGACGACGTTGCGGCCCTTCTCGCGGATCACGGCGGCGATGGTCATGGCGTGCCTCCCTCCCTTATTGGCTCAGCCCCCGGCTGCGCCCTGGGTGTTCACGTAGAGAGCGTAGAGCGACTTGCTGGCCGGCATGAACAGCCGATTGCGGTGGCGGCCGCCGAAAGCGAGGTTGGCGCAGCGCTCGGGCAGGCGGATATGGCCGATCGGCGCGCCGTCCCGGTTCAGGATGCGGACGCCGTCCAGCTCCTCCCGCCCCATGCCCCATCCGCACCAGAGGTTGCCGTCCACGTCCACGCGGAAACCGTCGGGCGCCTCGCCCTCCTTACACTGGTGGAAGACGGGGCTGTTGGAAAGGCGGCCGGTCGCGCCGTCCATGTCGAAGGCGCGGATGACGCGGGGAGTAGCGGCGGCCTCGACGACATAGAGCTTCGACTCGTCCGGGCTGAAGGCGAGGCCGTTGGGGCGGCCGACCTCGCCGGTGGCGACGGTGATCCGCCCGGTCTGGCCGTCGACGCGGTAGAGGTTGGTTGGCAGCTCGGGCTGGGCCATCTCGCCTTCTTAAAAGCCGAGGATGCCGAAGGGCGGGTCGGTGAACCAGATGGAGTTGTTCGACTTCACCACCACGTCGTTCGGACTGTTGAGCGGCTTGCCCTCGAAGCGGTCGGCGATGACGGTGATGCTGCCATCGGGCTCGGTGCGGGTGACGCGGCGGGTCAGGTGCTCGCAGCTCAGCAGGCGGCCCTGGCGGTCGCGCGTGTTGCCGTTGCTGTTGTTCGAGGGGGCGCGGAAGGTATCGACCTGGCCGGTGCTCTCGCTCCAGCGGAGCTGGCGGTTGTTCGGGATGTCGGACCAGATGAGGCAGCGCTGGTCGCCGAACCAGGCCGGCCCCTCCGACCAGCGGGCGCCGGTCCAGAGGCGCTCCACGCCGGCCAATGCAAGTCGGTACCGGTTGAAGCTTGGGTCGAGAACCTGGACGGCCGGGTCCGGGTAGCGCTCCACGGGTTGGGCGAGGGCGGGCGTCGCAAGCAGGGCGGCGCCGATCAGGCCGCGGCGGGTGGCGGGCATGGGTTTCCTCCTCCGTTTTGCGGGGAGGCTAGCATGGACGGGGCCGGCGGCGGCATGCTGTGGGGATGGACAGCCTCCCTCTCCTGCCTCCTCCGACGGGTGCCGATGCGGTGCCGGACAGCCGAGGCCTGAACCTGTGGCGGGCCGACCCCTGGCTCGGGCCGCTGCTCGGCCTCTATGTGCCGGAGGGGCTTTTCCGCCATCTGCTGCCGCATCTCGACCGGATGGGGGCGCTCGCCGGCGGCCGGCTCGATGAGTTGGCCGGCACTGCCGACCGCAACCCGCCAGTGCTGCAGCCGCGAACGCGGCGGGGCGAGGATGCGGCGGCGATCGACTACCACCCGGCCTATCGGGAGATGGAGCGGGTCGCCTTCGGCGAGTTCGGGCTGGCGGCGATGTCGCACCGGCCGGGGGTGCTGGGCTGGCCGGAGGCGATGCCGCCGGCGGCGAAATATGCGCTGAGCTACCTCTTCGTGCAGGCGGAGTTCGGCCTGTGCTGCCCGCTCTCCATGACCGATGCGCTGGCGCGGACGCTCAGGCGCTTCGGCGATGCAGCGCTGGTGGCGCGCTACCTGCCCGGGCTGACGGCGACGGATTTCGACGCGCTGCGGCAGGGCGCGATGTTCATGACGGAGCAGGGGGCGGGCTCCGACATCGCCGCCACCGTCGTCATCGCCGAGGAGCAGGCGGATGGAAGCTGGGCGCTCTCCGGCGACAAGTGGTTCTGCAGCAACCCGGATGCGGGGGTGGCGCTGGTGCTGGCGCGGCGGGCCGGCGGGCCGGCGGGGCTGCGCGGCGTCTCGCTCTTCCTCCTGCCGCGGGAGCGGCCGGACGGGACGCGCAATGCCTACCGGATTGTGCGGCTGAAGGAGAAGCTCGGCACGCGCTCCATGGCCTCGGGCGAGATCCGGCTGGAGGGAGCGACGGCCTTCCTCGTTGGCGAGCCGGAGGCGGGGTTCAAGCAGATGGCCGACATGGTCAATGCCTCGCGCCTCTCAAACGGCATGCGGGCGGCCGGGCTGATGCGGCGGGCGGTGACGGAGGCAATGTTCGTCGCCCGCCACCGCATCGCCTTCGGGCGACGGCTGGTCGAGATGCCGCTGATGCGGCGGCAGATGATGAAGCTCGTCCTGCCGATGGAGCAGGCGCGGAGCATGGTCTTCCAGGCGGCCGACGCCCTGCGGCGGAGCGATGCGGGGGAGGAGGGCGCCTATGCCCTGCTGCGCATCCTGACGCCGCTACTGAAGTTCCGCGCCTGCCGCGATGCGCGCCGCGTCGCCGGCGATGCGATGGAGGTGCGCGGGGGCTGCGGCTATATCGAGGAATGGTCCGACCCGCGCCTGGTACGGGACGCGCATCTCGGCAGCATTTGGGAGGGGACGAGCAACATCGTCGCCCTCGATGTGCTGCGGGCGGCGCAGCGCGAGGGATCTCTGTCGGTGCTGCGGGCGCATCTGCTGGGGCTGCTCGGCAATGGCGATGCGTTGCCGGAGGCGATGCCGGCCTTCGGACGCGCCGCGGCACTGGCGGAGCGGGCGCAGGACCACCCGGCGCTGGCGCGGCAGGCGGCGAGCGCGCTCTACCACCTGACCTCGGCCGCGGCGATGGCCTGGGAGGCGGGGCGGCTCGGCGATCCTGAGCGGCTCGCGCTGGCGCGGCTAGTGCTGCGGCACCGGGTGTTGCCGCGCGATCCCCTGGCGGAGGCCGATGAGTCGGTGCCGGAGGCGCTGCTGGCGAAGGTGCTGGCGGCGTGATGGACGGGCTCTCGCCCCGCGCCGCCGCGACGCGGCAGCGCATCCTCGATGCGGCGCTCGCCGAATTCGCCGAGAAGGGGCTGGCGGGGGCGCGGGTCGACGAGATCGCGCTGCGGGCGGGCGCCAACAAGCGGATGCTCTACGCCTATTTCGGCAGCAAGGAGGAGCTCTGGCTCACCGTGCTGGAAGGCGCCTATGCCGCCAAGCGAGCGGAGGAGCGGGGCTTGCGCGTCGAGGCGCTGCCGCCGGAGGAGGCGATGCGGCGGCTCGTCGAGTTCAACCTGCGCTACACAGCGGCGCATCCGGAATTCGTCGCGCTGCTAAACCAGGAGAACATCCACCGCGCCGCCTATCTGCAGCGGTCGGAGGGGGTGCCGGCGCTCTACTCGCCGCTGCTCGGGCAGATCGGCGCGGTGCTGGCGCGGGGAGCGGAGGCGGGCGTGTTCCGCCGCGATGTCGATTCGGTGCAGCTCTACATCACCATCGTCGGGCTCGGGCATTTCTTTGTCGCCAACCGCTACACGCTCTCGACCGTGCTAGGGGCGGAGCTCGGGGGCGAGGCGGCGCTGGGTGCGCGGGAGCGGCATGCGGTGGAGGTAGTGCTCGGCTATCTGCGGCCTTGACTCCGTGTCTGTGTAACTGGATGGTTACCTAGACCAGGGAGAGGCGGCCATGGCGGCGAGGCGCATCGGCATCATCATGAACGGCGTCACTGGCCGGATGGGGACGAACCAGCACCTCATCCGCTCCATCGCCGCCATCCGCGCCGATGGCGGCGTCAGGCTGGCGAATGGGGATCGGGTGATGCCGGACCCGGTGCTGGTCGGGCGCAACCGGGAAAAGCTCGAGGCGCTGGCGCGCGCGCATGGCGTCGAGCGGGTCTCGACCGACCTCGGTGCCTGCCTCGCCGATCCGAAGGACGAGCTGTTCTTCGATGCGGCGACGACCCAGCTCCGCGCAGGGCTGATCGAGCGGGCGATCGCGGCGGGCAAGCACATCTATGTGGAGAAGCCGACGGCCGACAGGCTCGACGATGCGCTGCGGGTGGCGCGGCTTGCGCAGCGCGCGGGCATCAAGCATGGCGTGGTGCAGGACAAGCTGTTCCTGCCCGGGCTGCGCAAGCTGAGGATGGTGGTCGACAGCGGCTTTCTCGGGCGCATCTGCTCGGTGAAGGGCGAGTTCGGCTACTGGGTCTTCGAGGGCGACCTGCAGCCGGCGCAGCGGCCGAGCTGGAACTACAAGGCCGCCGAGGGCGGGGGCATCATCCTCGACATGCTCTGCCACTGGCGCTACGTGCTCGACAACCTCTTCGGCGAGGTGCAGGCGGTGAGCTGCCTCGGCGCGACGCATATTCCGGAGCGCATCGGCGAGGATGGCCGGCCTTACAGGGCCGATGTGGACGATGCGGCCTATGCGACCTTCCAGCTCAAGGGCGGCGTGGTCGCGCATATCAATTCGAGTTGGGTGACGCGCGTCAGGCGCGACGACCTCGCCACCTTCCAGGTCGACGGGACGCATGGTAGCGCCGTCGCCGGCCTGCAGAAATGCTGGACGCAGAGCCGCGTCAACACGCCGAAGCCGGTCTGGAACCCCGACATCCCGCAGGCGATCGACTTCTTCGCGGGCTGGCAGGAGGTGCCGAGCACGCAGGACTATCCGAACGGCTTCCGCGTCCAGTGGGAGATCTTCCTGCGCTACCTGGCCGGCGAGACCGCGAGCTTCCAATGGGATCTTTTCGCCGGCGCCAAGGGGGTGCAGCTGGCCGAGGCCGGGCTGCGCAGCTGGCGCGAGCGGCGGTGGATCGACATCGCGGCTTTGGAGGGCTGAGCAATGCCAAGCATCAACCTGCCGAAGGGCAATGCGACCGAGCGGTTCACGCTGAGCGAGCCACGGGTCTTTCCGAAGGCGCATCCGCCCTTCCCACGCATCGCGCTGGCGGCGGCGCATGTGGTCGCCGATCCGCGCGCGGAGCAGGACCCCTGGCTCGACATCAAGGTGGATTGGGACCGCACTATCGCCTTCCGGCGGCATCTCTGGTCGCTCGGGCTCGGCGTCGCCGAGGCGATGGACACGGCGCAGCGGGGGATGGGGCTCGACTGGGCGGGGGCGCAGGAGCTGATCCGCCGCAGCCTCGAGGCGATGCGCGACGTCCCGGGGGCGGTGATGGCGAGTGGGGCGGGGACGGACCATCTCGCGCCGGGGCCGGATGTCACGGTGGATGACGTGATCCGCGCCTATGAGGAGCAATGCGAATCCATCGAGCGGATGGGCGGGCGCATCATCCTCATGGCCTCGCGCACCCTGGCCAAGGCGGCACGCGGGCCGGCCGACTACGAGCGCGTCTATGCCCGCATCCTGTCCCAGGTGCGGGAGCCGGTGATCATCCACTGGCTCGGCGAGATGTTCGACCCGGCGCTCGAGGGCTATTGGGGCGCGGGCGAGCACTACAAGGCGATGGAGACGGCGCTCGCCGTCATCGCCGCGCATGCGGCCAAGGTGGATGGCGTGAAGATCAGCCTTCTCGACAAGGAGAAGGAGATCGCCATGCGCCGCCGCCTGCCGACCGGCGTGCGGATGTATACGGGCGATGACTTCAACTATGCCGAGCTGATCGCGGGCGATGCGGAGGGGCATTCCGATGCACTGCTCGGCATCTTCGACCCGATCGCGCCGGCGGTGGGCGGCGCGCTGGCGGCTCTGCAGGCGGGGGACCTCGCCGGCTTCCACGGCATCCTGGCGCCGACGGTGCCGCTCAGCCGGCATATCTTCCGGGCGCCGACGCGCTTCTACAAGACGGGCGTGGTGTTCATGGCCTGGCTCACCGGGCACCAGGACCACTTCACCATGCTCGGCGGGCAGCAATCGGCGCGAAGCATCGGGCACCTGGCCGAGCTGTTCCGGCTGGCGGATGCGGCGGGGCTGCTGCAGGACCCCCAGATGGCGGTGGCGCGGATGCGGGCGCTGCTCGCCGTGCATGGCGTCGCGTGATGGAGGGACTGTCGCTCAACACCGTCACCGTCCGGGACAAGTGGAGCCTAGCGCAGTGCATCGAGGGCTGCGCGCGGCATGGCATCCCGGGCATCTCGCCCTGGCGGGACAAGCTGGCGGAGATGGGCGTCGCCGCGGCGGCGCGGCGGATCCGTGAGGCGGGGCTCTTCGTTTCGGGGCTTTGCCGCGGGGGGATGTTCCCGGCGGCGGATGAGGCCGGGCGGCGCGCCGCCATCGAGGACAATCTCCGCGCCATCGAGGAAGCGGCGGCGATCGGGGCGCGCTGCCTCGTCGTGCTGGGGGGCGGGCTGCCGCCGGGATCGAAGGACCTACCGGGGGCGCGGGCGATGTTCCGCGACGGGCTGGCCGCGGTGCTGCCGGCAGCCCGGGCGGCGGGCGTCACCATCGCGCTGGAGCCGCTGCATCCGATGACCTGCGCGGACCGCAGCGTGCTCTCAACGCTCGGCCAGGCGCTCGACCTCGCCGAGGAATTCGGCGAGGGCGTCGGCATCGCGCTCGATGTCTACCATGTCTGGTGGGACCCAGCGCTGGAGCGGGAGATGCGGCGGGCGCAGGGGCGCATCGTCGCCTTTCATGTCTGCGACTGGCTGGTGCCGACCACCGACCTCGTCTTCGACCGCGGCATGATGGGGGATGGGGTGATCGACATCCCCGGCATCCGAGCGATGGCAGAGGCGGCCGGCTATCGCGGCGCCACGGAGGTCGAGATCCTGTCGCGGCGCTGGTGGGCCGAGGAGCCGGACCGGGTGCTGGCGCTGATCAGGGAGCGTTGCGCAGCCGCCTGCTGAGCATCTCCTCCAGCACGGGCAGGAGCTGCGGCTTCAGCGCCGGCCAGTTCTCGCTCATCGGGAAATGGCCGAGGCCGGGCATGATCGTGAGCGTCGCGCCGGGGATGGCCGCGGCGGTGGCGCGGCTGTCCTCCGGGCGGCAGGAATAGTCGTACTCTCCAGTGAGCAGGGCGACGGGGCAGCGCGCCGTGTCGATCCGCGCCAGCTTGGGGCGGAGGTCGCCTTCCTCGACGTAGAAATGCAGGTCGCCGCGGAAGATGCCGGGGCCGCCCTGGGCGTAGTGCCAAAGCGTCTCCCATTTCGAGGCTTCGGGCGCAGCGGGGCCGACGAGGCCGGAGACCATGGCGGCCGAGGCCTCGCCGCCATGGATATGCGGGTGGTGCAGGGCGCCGAGCTTGTAGTAGCGGCCGGTGAAGGCGCTGCCCTGCAACCCGATGACGCCGCCGAGCGCATCCGGGTGCTCGGCGGCGAGGTCGAGCACGATGCGGCCGCCGATGGAGCAGCCCATGACGATCGGCCGGTCGAGGCGGAGGGCGGCGGCGACGGCCATCACCAGGCCGGTATAGGCGGTGGTGGTGAGGCGGTACTCCTCGCGCTCCCAGCCCGGGGGCGGGCTCGACTTGCCGTGGCGGGGCATGTCGAAGGCGATGCAGCGGAAGCGGCCGGTGATGTCAGCGTCGTTCAACAGGTCGCGCCACTGGCGGCCGTCGCTGCCGGCGGTGTGCAGCAGCAGGAGGGGTGGGCCCGAGCCGGCCTCCTCGACATAGAGGCGGTGCGGGCGGCCGGCGATGTCCATGCGCAGGTAGCGGCCGGTGATGGGCTCCACCGTGACCGAGCCGAAGGCAGGCGCCTCGGTGGCGACCGGGGCGGGGTGGCCGGCGAGGAGGGCGAGCAGGCCCTTGAACCAGAGCAGATGGGCGAAGAAGAGGTCGGTATCGCCCTCGACGATAAGGGCGCCCTGGCGGCGGAGCGCCAGGAGGTCATGCCAGCCGGGCTGCGGTTCCGGTGCCGCGAAGCGGGCGAAGCCCTCGCCGGAGATGCGGAGCGCGAGGGTGGAGCGGGGCATCAGAAAGGGCCCGGCCTGGAGGGCGGCGAGGCGGCCGTTATGCAGCGAGAGCAGCCAGGCCGCCTCGCCGATCTCGAGCAGCAGCTCGGCGGTGAGGTGGCGGCCGTGCCGGGCCAGCGCCGGCTCGGCGAGGCGGGATGCGAGGTCGTCGGGGAGTGTCGGCATGCCTCGGTTCCTTTCCTCAGTCGGGCGAGCCGTAGCCGCCGCCGCCGCTGGTCTGGAGGACGACGCGGTCGCCCTCGCCGACCAGGAGGTTCGCCTTGCCGCGCAGCACCTCCTCCGTGCCGTCGGGGCGGCGGAGGAGGCAGCGGAAGGGCGCGCCCGGCTCGCCGCCGGCCAGGCCCCAGGGCGGGATGACGCGACGCTCGAACATGGTCGTCAGCGACATCTCGCGGGACAGGACGTGGTATTCCCGCTCCGTCCCGGCGCCGCCCAGATGCCGCCCGGCGCCGCCGGAGCCGGGGCGCAGCGCATGGCGCTCGATTCGGATCGGGAATTCCGCCTCGATGATCTCGGCAGGGGTATTGTTGGTGTTGGTGAGGTGGACGCGCGTCGCGGCGCGGCCGGGGCGGTCGTGCCGGGCACCCTCGCCGCCGCCATGCGGCTCATAGAGCGTTTTCCAGGCGCCGTCGCGGCCGGCGCCGCCGAAGATCAGCAGCCCCGCCGTGGTAGAGCCGCCGGCCGAGAGGCGCTCCGGGATCGCCTCGGCGAAGGCGCGGAAGATGGCATCGACCAGCCGCTGCGAGGTCTCGTGGTTGCCGCCAACAAGGGGCTTCTCCTTCGGCGGGTCGAGGAGGGAGCCCGGGCGCGTCACGACGCGGAGCGGGCGGTAGCAGCCGCCATTGGGCTGGATCTCGGGGCCGGCGATGGCCTTCATCGCGTAGTAGACGGCCGCCGCCGTCACATAGGGCGTGGTGTTGAGCGGGCCGGCGAGCGCGTCGTCGGTGGCGGAGAAGTCGAAGCGTGCCGTCTCGCCCTCGATCGCGATGCGGACGCGGATGCCGGCGGGGGCACCGCCCGGGCCGTCATCGTCGAGGAAGTCCTCGCCCTCGAACGCGCCCTGGGGGAGGGAGGCGATGGCAGCCCGCATGGCGGCCTCGGAGCGGTCGTGGAGGGCGGCCATGGCGGCCTCCACGACCGTCGCGCCATGGGTCGCGCAAAGGTCGAGCAGGCGGCGCTCGGCCGTCGCGGTGGCGGCGAGCTGGGCGAGCATGTCGCCCTCGCGCTCGGCCGGGCCGCGGATGTTGTTGAGGATGACGGCGATCTTCTCCTCGTCCGGTCCGTCCGCGGTGAAAAGGCGGAGCGGCGGCAGGCGCAGCCCCTCCTGCACGGCCTCGGTCGCGGCGGCGACATAGGAGCCGGGCCAGGCGCCGCCGATATCGGCCCAATGGGCGAGGCTGACGGCGAAGCCGAGCAGGCGGCCCTCGGCGAAGATCGGGCGGATGGCCTTCACGTCCGGCAGGTGGTTGCCGCCGAGCTCGGGCAGGTTGGTAAACCAGACATCGCCGGGGCGAAGGCGCTCGGCCGGCACGCGCTGGAGGAAGGCGCCGACGGTGAAGCTCATCACCCCGAGATGGACGGGGATGTCGCGGCCCTGCGCCACGAGCTGGCCCCCTGCATCGGTCAGCGCCGAGGAAAGGTCGCCTGCCTCGCGCAGCAGGGGCGAGCGGGCCGAGCGCATGACGACGAAGGACATCTCCTCCGCGATGCCGGTGAGGGCGTGGCGGAGGACTTCCAGGCGGAAGGGGTCGAGCGCGTTCATGCATCCTCCCGCAGCAGCAGGATATGGCCGCCAGGCCTGGCCGTTGCCGACCAGCCGGGCGGGACGAGGATGGTGGACCAGTCATCCTCGATGATGGCGGGGCCGGCGATGCGGTGCGGCGGGGGGAGCCCGGCACGCTCGTAGCGCGACGTCGGCACCGGGGCGCCGGGCGCGAACCAGCAGGGATCGGTGGCGAAGGGGCGCGGCGGCGCGGGCTCCGGCACCGGCGGGGCGAGGGCGAGGCTGCGCGGGGCGGCGAGGCGGAGGCGGAGGCCGAGCATCTCCCAGGCCTCGCCCGAGGCGAAGCCGAAGAGGGCGCGGTGCCGGGCCTCGAAGGCAGCGCCGAGGGCTGCGCCGTCCGCCGGGCCGGAGAGGGGGACGTCCACCGCATAGGACTGGCCGCGGTAGCGGATGAGGCCCGTCTCCTCCGCGGTGAGCGCCTCCTGGGGCACGCCCTGGGTGAGGAGGGGGGCCGAAAGCTCCTCCATCAGCGCGGCGCGGGCGGCGGCGAGGCGATCAGCATCGAAACCCTCGCCGGGGAGGCGGAGAGTGCGCTGGCGGGTGTAGCTCATCTCGGCGGCGACGCAGCCGAGGGCTGAGAAGGCGGAGGAGGCATGCGGCACCAGCACGCGCGTGATGCCGTAGGTGGCGGCGAGGCCGGCGGCATGCATCGGTCCCATGCCGCCGAAGGCGAGCAGCGTGGCGCCGCGGCCATCGACGCCGCGCTCCACGGTGATCTTGTTCAGCGCGCGGGCCATGGTGGCATCGGCGATGCGGAGGACGCCGAGCGCCAGCTCCACGACCGGCAGGCCGAGCTGCTCCGCGAGCGGGGCGAAGGCGGCCGTGGCGCGCCCGGCATCGAGGGTGATGGTGCCGCCGAGGCGGCGGCGGGGGTTCAGGTAGCCGAGGATGGCATTGGCGTCGCAGACGGTGGGCGCCGTGCCGCCGCGGCCATAGCAGGCGGGGCCAGGCTCGGCCCCTGCGCTCTGCGGGCCGACGGAGAGGCCGGCCGGCCCGTGGCGGATGATGGAGCCGCCGCCGGCGCCGATCGACTCGATGGCAACCATGGGCTGGCGGAGCGGCTGGTCGGCCAGGCGGGCATCGACGGTGATCTCGGCGCGGCCGTCGAGGATCAGCGCGACATCGGTGGTGGTGCCGCCCATGTCGAAGGAGAGGAGGGCCGCCTCGCCGGTCTCGCGGGCGGCGGCCGCCGCGGCGGCGACCCCGGCGGCAGGGCCGGAAAGGGCCATCAGCAGCGGCCGCTCGGCGGCGGCCTCGGGCGAGGCCATGCCGCCGGCGGAGTGCATCACATGGAGGCGTGCGGAGGCCGGCAGCTCGGCGCGAAGGCGGGCGAGGTATTCGGCGGCAAGCGGCATGACGGCGGCGTTCAGCACGGTCGCCACGCAACGCTCATATTCCCGCGCCTCCGGGTTCACCTGGTGGGACAGGGAGAGGTAGGGCACGCGGCCGCGGAGGCGCTCGGCCAGCGCCAGCTCATGCTCGGGGTTGGCGTAGCTGTGCAGCAGCATCACCGCGACGGAGCGCGTGCCGGTTGCCAGCGCGGCATCGATGGTGGCCCCCATCCCCGTCAGCCGGCGGAGGATGCCGCCGTCATGCGCCATCCGCTCGGCGACGGGAATGCGGCGCTTGGCCGGAACCAGGGGCGCGGGCTTCGGCGGAATGTCGAGGCGGTAGAGCTCCCGCCGGCTCTGCCGGCCGATCTCGATAATGTCCTCGAAGCCCTCGGTCGCCAGCAGGGTCACCGGCTCCAGCTTGTTCTCGACGATGGCATTGGTGACGCGGGTGGTGCCGTGGACCAGGTCGGCGATGTCGCCCGGGGCGATGCCGATGGCCTCCAGCGCGGCGAAGATGCTACCGACCGGATCGGCGGGGCGGGAGGGCACCTTGGCCGTGCGGAACTCGGTGTCCCGGGCGGCGACGATGTCGGTGAAGGTGCCGCCGATATCGATGCCGACCTGCCAACCCGTCATGCGCTTCCCCTCCCGCATCGCATCCTGACGGCGCCGTTGCAGGCTGGCTAGCCCTGGGCGAAGCTCCCCCGGCGGAGGTGGGCGATGCGGCTCAGGGACAAGGTGGCGGTCATCACGGGCGGCGGCTCCGGCCTCGGGCGGGCGAGCGCGGTGCTCTTCGCCCGCGAGGGAGCGCGGATCGCCGTGGTGGACCGCGATGCGGAGGGAGCGGCCGAGAGCGTGCGGCTGGTGGAGGCGGCGGGCGGGGAGGCGATGGCGCTCGCCTCGGATGTCGGCGAGCCGGGCAGCGCGGAGCGGGATGCGGCGGCGGTGCTGGCGCGCTTCGGGCGGATCGACGTGCTGTGCTGCTTCGCCGGCTACTCCTGCGGGGGGACGGTGCTGACGACCGACCCGGCGGACTGGGATGCGGTGTTTCGCGCCAATGTCGGCGGGACCTGGCTCTGGGCGCGGGCGGTGATCCCGGCAATGCAGCGCCAGGGCGGCGGGTCGATCGTCACCACCGCCTCGCAGCTCGCCCTGGCCGGTGGGCGGGGGAACAGCGCCTATATCGCGGCGAAGGGGGCTATCCTCTCGCTGACGCGGACCATGGCGCTGGATTTCGTCGGCGATGGCATCCGGGTGAATGCGCTGGTGCCGGGGGCGATCGACACGCCGTTGCTACGGCGGAGCTTCGCCCGGCACAAGGAGCCGGAGCCGGTGATGGCCGCCTCCCGCGCGCGGCATGCGATGGGGCGCTTCGGCAGGCCAGAGGATGTGGCGGAGGCTGCCTTGTTCCTGGCCAGCGATGCCGCGGCTTTCACCACGGGGACGACGCTGGCGGTGGATGGCGGGTGGCTGGCGGCCTAGGGCCGCTGGTACGGGGATTGCTGGTGCGGCGCGGCTTTTGACCGGGAGAGATGACATGAGGATCGGGCGTCGGGACATTCTCGCAGGGGCTGCGGCGCTGGCGGTGCCGGGCAGGCCGGCGCTGGCGCAGAGCCGGGCGGAGACGCTCAGGCAGGTGACGGGGAACACCGTCAACACGCTCGATCCGACCATGCCCGGCTCGACGCGCGAGGCCTTCGGCGTCAGCGTCAATGTCTATGACCGGCTGGTGGGTTTCGGACGGAAGCAGTCGGGCGCCGGCTGGGTCTTCGACCCGGACACCATCCGCGGCGAACTCGCCGAGCGGGTCGAGACCAGCGCGGACGGGACGACCTTCACCTTCCACCTCAGGCGCGACGCCAAGTTCCACGACGGGACGCCGGTGACGGCGGAGGATGTGAAGTGGTCCTTCGACCGCCATGTGACGGCGCGCTCGCTGGCGGCGGTGCAGATCCAGACCGGGTCCTGGACGAAGCCGGAGCAGTTCCGCGTCGTCGATGCGCATACCTTCGAGGCAAAGGTCGAGCGACCGGACCGGCTGGCGCTGCCCAATCTCTGCACGCTCTACTGCATGATCATCAACAGCAAGGTGGCGAAAGCGAATGCCACCGCCGACGATCCCTGGGCGCAGGCCTGGCTGAAGGACAATGCGGCGGGGTCCGGCGCCTATCGCGTCGAGAGCTTCAAGCCGGGCGAGCAGGTGATCCTCCGCCGCAACGACGACTGGAAGGGCGGGCCGCTGCCCTTCTTTCGCCGGATCATCAACCAGACCATCCCGGAGGCGGCGACGCGCGCCAACCTGATCGAGCGGGGGGATGCGGACCTGTCCATCGACCTGCAGGCGAGCGACGTGTCGGCGCTGGCGCAGCGGCCGCGGGTGAAGGTGGTGTCCACGCCGCAGTTCAACGCCTTCACCATGGTCGCCTTCAACACGCGGATGGCGCCCTTCGACAACATCAAGCTGCGCCAGGCGGTGGCGGCGGCGCTGCCCTACCAGGACATCTTCAAGGCGGCGCTGTTCGAGCGCGGGGCGGCAATGTTCGGCGCCGATTGGAGCGAGACGCCGCCGACCGCGCGCTTCCCGCAGCCGATGCCGTTCAAGACCAACCTGGAACGTGCCCGTGCGTTGATGGCGGAGGCCAGGTATCCGAACGGGCTGGACACCACCTTCTCCTTCAATGTCGGCTCGGCGGCGACGAGCGAGCCGATGGCGGCGCTGGTGAAGGAGTCGCTCGCCCGCATCGGCATCCGCGTCGAGATCCAGAAGCTGCCGGATGCGCAGATCTCGACGCTGGTGACGGAAAAGAAGCTGCCCTTCCTCACTGAGACCTCGATCGCCTGGCTGCCTTCGACCGACTACTTCTTCCGCAACTTCTTCACTGGCGAGCAGCGCTGGAACTACAGCAGCTGGAACAATGCGGAGATCAACGATCTGACGGCCAAGGCGCGGTTCGAGCGCGACCCGGCAGAGTATGAGAAGCTCTGCAAGCGGATGATCGCGGTGCTGGCCGAGGAGGTGCCGCTGATCCTGCTCTGGCAGCCGAACCAGGATGCGGTGATGACGCAGGCCATCGACGGCTACACCTACCAGTACCACCGGCAGGTGGATTACCGCGACCTGCGGCGGGTCTGAGATGAAGGGCGTTGCGGGGCGGGCGGGGCGGCGGTTCGTCTCCTCGCTGCCGGCGCTTTTCGGTGTTCTGGTCTTCACCTTCCTGCTGATGCGGGTGCTGCCGGGCGACCCGGCAATATTCTTCGCCTCCGGGCCGAATGCGGGGCAGGCGGAGATCGAGGATATCCGGCGACGGATGGGGCTCGACAAGCCGGTGCCGGAGCAGCTGGTACTCTACCTAAGGGATATCGGCACGGGGAATCTCGGGCGGTCGATGACCACCGGGCAGCCGGTGCTGAACGACCTGCGCAACCGGCTGCCGGCTTCGCTGGAGCTCACCTTCTGCGCGCTGCTGATCGCGCTGGTGCTGGCGGTGCCGCTCGGGATCCTCGCGGCGCTCAGGCCGGGCTCGGTGGTGGATCATGGGATCCGGCTGCTCTGCACGCTGGGCGTCTGCGTGCCGACCTTCGTCTCGGGGCTGCTGCTGATCTATGTGCTCTACTACCTGCTCGGCCTCGCGCCCGATCCGACGGGGCGGATCGACATCTTCGCCTCCCAGCCGCCGGAGGTGACGGGGTTCCTGCTGGTGGACGCGGCGCTCGCGGCTGACTGGGAGGCGTGGTGGGCGGCGGCGAGCCAGCTGGTGCTGCCGGCCTGCACCATGGCGCTCTTCGTGCTGGCGCCTCTGGCGCGGATGACCAGGGCCTCGATGCTTGCCGTGCTGACCAGCGACTTCATCAGGACGGGGGAGGCGCTCGGCCTGTCGCGGCGGCGGGTGATCCTCGTCTACGCGCTGCGAAATGCGTTGCTGCCGGTGATCACCATCATGGGCATCGTCTTCTCGACCATGCTGGGCGCGAATGTGCTGGTGGAGAAGGTCTTCTCCTGGCCGGGCGTCGCCTCCTATGCGCTGGATGCGCTGCTCTCCTCCGACTATGCGCCGGTGCAGGGCTTCGTGCTGCTGATGGCCTCGATCTTCGTGCTGGTGAACCTGGTGGTGGACCTGCTCTACGGCCTCGCCGATCCGCGGGTCTCGATCGGATGAGCGCGACCTTGCGGCATGCGGGTTGGGTGCTGCGGGGCAATCCCGTCACCCTGCTGGCTGGGTGCGGCTGCGGGCTGATGGTGCTGGCGGCGCTGCTCGGGCCCTGGGTCGTCCCCTATGACCCGATCGCCTCCGATGTGCCGAATGCCCTGCAGGCGCCGAGCGCGGCGCATTGGTTCGGGACGGATCAGTTGGGGCGGGACGTGTTCAGCCGGGTGCTGGTGGCGGCACGGCTCGACCTCGCCATCGCCGCCTCGGCGGTCAGCTTGTCCTTCCTCGTGGGCGCGACGGTCGGCAGCTTCTGCGGCTATGCGGGCGGCAGGCTCGACGCCTGGGTCGGGCGCTTCGTCGACGTGCTGATGGCCTTTCCGCTCTTCGTCCTCGCCATGGCGATGGTGGCGGCGCTCGGCAACCGGGTGGAGAACATCATCTATGCGACGGCGATCATCAACCTGCCCTTCTATATCCGCTTCAGCCGGGCGGAGGTGAATGTCAGGCGGGGCCTCGGCTGGGTGGAGGCGGCGCGGGCCTCGGGCAACAGCCATGCGCGGGTGGTGCTGCGCTTCCTGCTGCCGAACGTGCTGCCGGCGATGGCGGTGCAGATCTCGCTCAATCTCGGCTGGGCGATCCTGAATGCGGCGGGGCTCTCTTTCCTCGGCCTCGGCGTCAGGCCGCCGACGCCGGAATGGGGGATCATGGTGGCGGAGGGGGCGCGCTTCATCACCACGGGCAAGTGGTGGCTGGTGGCCTGCCCGGGGGCGGCGCTGATGTTCGCCGTGCTCTGCTTCAACCTGCTGGGCGATGGGTTGCGGGATATCCTCGATCCTAGGATGCGGACATGAGCGCGCTGCTCGAGGTCGGCGAGCTGCGGGTCGAATTCGGCACGCGGAACGGGGTGGTGGAGGCGTTGAGGGGCGTCTCGCTCGCGGTCGCGGCCGGGGAGACGCTCGGCGTCGTGGGCGAGAGCGGGTCGGGCAAGTCGGTGACGGCCTTCTGCGTCATGCGGCTGCTGGACCGGGCCGGGCGGATCACCGGCGGGCGCATCCGCTTCCGCGGGGAGGACATCACCCGGGCCGGGCGGCGGGTGCTGGCGCCGCTGCGCGGGGCGGCGATGTCGATGATCTTCCAGAACCCGCGCGCAGCGCTCAACCCGATCCGGCCGGTCGGGCTGCAGATCGCCGACGTGATCCGGGCGCATGAGGCGGTCTCGGCGCGAGAGGCGCAGGAGCGGGCGCTGGCCCTGCTCGAGGCGGTGCGCATCCGCGAGCCGGCGCGGCGGCTCGAAGCCTATCCGCACGAGCTCTCGGGCGGCATGTGCCAGCGCGTGATGATCGCCATGGCGATCGCCTGCGAGCCGAGCCTGCTCATCGCCGACGAGCCGACCACGGGGCTCGACGTCACCACCCAGAAGGCGGTGATGGACCTGCTCGCCGAGACCACGGCGCGGCGGGGGATGGCGATGCTGCTCATCACCCATGACCTCGGCCTCGCCGCGCAATATTGCGCGCGGATCGCGGTGATGGAGCAGGGACGGGTGGTGGAGGAGGCGGCGCCGGCGCGGCTCTTCGGCGCGCCCGGACATTCCTACACGCGGCGGCTGGTGGCGGCCTCGCCGCGGCGGGATTCGACCGTCGCCGGGCTGGTCGGCGAGCCGGAGCCGGCGCCGGTCGCGCCGACGGGGCGGCGGCTGCTGGAGGTCGCCGGGCTGCGCAAGGAGTTCGGCGGCGCGGCGGCGGTGGAGGGCGCCTCCTTCCACCTCGATGCGGGGGAGAGCCTGGGGCTGGTCGGGGAGAGCGGCTCGGGCAAGAGCACGCTCTCGCGCCTGGTTTGCCGGCTGCTCGACCCGACGGCGGGGAGCATCCGCTTCGAGGGGGAGGAGATCGGCGCCATCCCGGCCGGACGGTTCCACAAGAGCCCGTGGCGGCGCGAGATCCAGCTCGTCTTCCAGGACCATGGGGAGAGCCTCAACCCGCGCTTCTCCGCCTTCGACTCCATCGCCGACCCGCTGCGGCGGCTGCTCGGGATGCGGGAGGGGGCGGCGCTCAGGGCGCGGGTGGAGGAATGCGCCGGGCGGGTCGGGCTGCCGGGCGAATTGCTCGGGCGCTTCCCGCACCAGCTCTCGGGCGGGCAGAAGGCGCGGGTCGGCATCGCGCGGGCGATCGCGCCGGGGCCGCGGCTCCTGGTGCTCGACGAGCCGACGGCGGCGCTCGATGTCTCGGTGCAGGCCGTCGTACTGCACCTGCTGGACCGGCTGCGGCGGGAGGCGGGGCTCGCCTATCTCTTCGTCAGCCACGACCTCAACGTGGTGAGGATGATGTGCGAGCGCACCATCGTGCTGCAGGCCGGCCGCATCGTGGAGGAGGGGCGGAGCCAGGCGCTCTTCGCCGCGCCGCAGGCCCGGTACACGGCGGAGCTATTGGCGGCGATCCCGCATTTCGAGCCCGAGGTGGAACCGGCGCTGGGGTGAAATTTGGTCGATCGACCGTCCGTGTCGCTTGCCGGGGGGAGGGGGCGTGACTAGCTTCGGCTGATCTCGGAGGAGACCGGTCATGGCTGCTGCCGAACTCGGCGTGCTGGCGCCTGAGGCCCCGGAGAGGCTTTCCACCGCCGGGCCGGTGGAGCGGGCGCGGGCGCTGATCCCCCTGCTGGAGGCGGCCGGGCCGGCCATGGAGCAGGCGCGCGAGCTGCCGGCCGAGGTGCTGGAGGCCTTGCGCGCCAATGATTTCTTCCGCCTGCTGACCTGCCGCGAGATCGGCGGGCAGGCGCTGCCGCTGCCGGTCTATGCCGAGATCATTGAGGCGCTGGCAATCGGCGATGCCAGCGTCGCCTGGTGCGTGAACCAGGGCAACGTCTCGGCGATGAGCTCCGCCACCTACCTTCCGCCGGAGGTGGCGCGGCGCTTCTTCGGCGACCGGGAGTGCGGCCTGGCCTGGGGCGCGCAGCATACCCGCGCGGCGGCGGTGCCCGTCGCGGGCGGCTGGCGGGTGACGGGGCGCTGGGACTTCGCCAGCGGCAACCGGCATGCGCGGCTGCTCGGCGCCCATGTGCCGGTGGCGGAGGCGGATGGCTCGGTGCGTGCCGGCCGCCCGGAATTCGTCACCGTGCTCTTCCCGCGCGAACAGGCCAGCATCACCGAGGACTGGGCGGCACTCGGCCTGCGCGGCACGGGCAGCGACAGCTACGAGGTGCGCGACCTCTTCGTCCCCGAAAGCCATGCCTGCTTCCGCGACAAGCCGGAGGGGCGGCAGGAGCGGGGGCCGGTGACGCTCTTCTCCTCGCATCTCTGCTACGCGACGGGCTTCGCCGCGGTGGCGCTGGGAACGGCGCGGGGGCTGCTCGACCGCTACGTCGCGCTCGCCCGCGGCAAGGCGGCGCGGGCGGCGGCGCAGCCGATGAAGGAGAACCACTGCGTGCAGTCGGAGGTCGCCCGGCTGGAGGCACGGCTTCGGGCCTGCCGGATGTACTTGCTGGGGACGGTGCGGGAGGCCTGGGTGGAGGCGGAGGCGACGGGCGCGCTCAGCCTCGATGCCCGCATGGCGATGCGCCTCGCCACGACGACGGTGATGGGGGATGCGACCGAGGTCTCCATCGCCTGCTACCGAGCCGGGGGGACCACGGCGATCCTCGAATCCGAGCCCTTCGAGCGGCGGTTCCGCGATGCGATGTGCGTCTCGCAGCACCTCCAGGCCAGCCCGTGGCATCTGGAGATGGTGGGGCGGCACCTGCTGGGGACGGAGCAGACGGTCGCCTTCCTCTGAGAGGCGGCTTCGGCGAGATGAAATCCTTGCCATGCTTGCGGCGGCTTGTCGCAAGAATGGCGGCCCTGGGTGTCGTGGCGTCCAACCTCGCTGCAACCTTGGCCCATGGAGGATGTCAGCGCTGTAATCTCTGGACTTTGCAAGGTTGCGAGCGGGAGCGCTGATCCTCTAACGAACTGCGAGTAGTTCGCACTCGCGGTGGTCCCATGCAGCGACGATTCCTCCTCGCCCTCCCGGCCCTGATCGGCGCCGGCTCAGCCCTTCGCGCCATGGCGATGCCGGGGGCGCCGGCCCTGTTGCCGGACACGCCGATCTGCCGCGGCGGCCTGCGCCGCGTCGCCGAACTGCAGGAGCGGGACACCTCGACGCCTTCGGCGGTGGATGCCGATTACCTGGAGAAGGTCGGCCTGCTCGAGGGCCATCTGCTCGTCGGGCGGCGGCTGCTGGAGGCGGGGCAGGCCCGGCTCGCGGTGCCGCATTTCGGGCATCCGATCCGCGAGCTCTACACCTGGCTGGAGCCGCGCATGGCCCGCCGCAAGGTCGAGGGCTTCGAGGCGGAGCTGCAGGCGATGGAGGCCTGGGCCGAGGGCGGCAATACCGGCACGGCCGGGCGGTTCGGCGCGGCCTGGCAGAGCCTCCTGCCGAAGCTTGCCGCCGCGAAGGCGGCGATCAACCCGGCCTTCCGGGCGAGCCCGCGCTTCATGCTCGGCCATGTGGCGATGATGGTCTACGACGTCGCCTCCGACTACGGCGAGAGCATCGAGCGCGGCCGCATCGTCAATGTCGTGGAATACCATGACAGCATGGGCTTTCTCTTCTACGCGGCGAACACCGCGAAGGAGTGCCGCGCCGGCGGGCAGGCCGAGGCGGAATGGGCCGAGGCGGAGGCCATCCTCGAGGATCTGCGCCGCATCGCCTATCCGGAGCTGCTGCCGCCCGGCCGCGTGCCGACCAGCGTCAGCTCCGTCCGCAGCCGCTCTAACCGCATCCAGGCCATCGCGGAGCGCGTGCAGGCGTGACCTTGCTGAGCCTGGCCTGCCGGACGGAGGGACGCTGCCCCTCCGCGCTTCCCGCCAGGGGCCATGGAGCCCCTGCACGCGATCAGCCGGATCGCCCCGCACCGCGGTTCGGGGGCGCGCCGGAATGCAGGGCGCGGCGCCTCCTGCCCGCGCTGCTGCTCGCCCTGCTCCTGCCCGTCGCCCCCGCCATGGCGCAGATGCGCAATGTCGGGCCCGGCGTCGCGGACCGGACGAGCACGCAGACCCGCGGCGGCGGCGATGACGTCGTCTTCGGCGGCGAGATCCAGACCACGCTGGAGCTCGACATCAACGGCCGCCGGCGGCAGCAGCGCGCCTATGGCGACCTCTTCACCGAATCGCTGGCGGCCGCCTACCTGCTGCTGCCCTACGGCTTCGCGGTGAACGGGGTGCTGCGGCTGGAGCCGAACGACGCCGCGCCGGACGGGCGGGGGCGGTTCTTCCGCGACCAGGCGCTCTGGGCGGACGAGCTCTACCTGACCTGGAGCCGGGGGGTGCTGGACCTCTTCGGCGGCAAGATCCATCCCCGCTTCGGCAGCGCCTGGGACCGGGGGCCGGGGCTGTTCGGCACGGATTTCGGCCAGGAGTACGAGATCACCGAGAAGATCGGCGTCGGGGCGCGGCTCTGGGCCTCCGACCTGCTCGGGCTGACCTCGACGATCGGCTCGCACAATTTCATGGCGGAGTTCTTCCAGGCGGACCGCTCGATCCTCTCCTCCTCCGGCTTCAACCCGCGCTGGGCGCAAAGCCGCAGCGCGGTCGACCCGGATACGGGAGAGGCCGTGACGCGCACCGCCTTCCGCTGGCGGAACCGGCGCGGGACGGGCGGGCCGGACAATACCGATTTCCTCGGCGGCACGGTGCTGTCGCTCGCGGGGTACGGCATCCCCATGCCGCGGGGGCAGGCGGGCTATACCCTCTCCTGGTCGGCGCGGCGGCCGGGGCAGGATGCGGCGGAGGCCGGGCGGTCGGGGACGGAGCGCGGGTTCAGCGCGGGGGCCTTCTGGACCATCCCGCTGCCGATGCGGCTGACGGCGGCGCCCTTTGCGGAGTATACCCGGCTCGACCAGGCGGGCGGGTTCCGCGACCGGAACTCCGACTGGGTAACGGCGGGGTTCGACCTGCGGCGGACGCCCTGGACGGTGTCCTACGCCTACCTGACCAACCGCAACGAGGACAAGTCGGAGGGCGCACGGGGGAGGCGGACGGAGAATACGGCGAGCCTCACCTACGACCTCTATTTCGTGGTGCCCTATCCGGTCCTGCGCAGCGCCTCTCTCACGGTGGGGTGGCGCCGGCTGCGGGAGGCGGGCATCGCTGCGAATGATTTCGGGGGGCTTCTCGGGTGGGCCTGGAAATTCTGAAGCGGGGGGCGGTCGCCGCCTTCGCCCTGCTGCTGGGGGCGGCGGACCTGCCGGAGGGTTCCGTGACGGAGCCGGCGGTGGGGCGCTTTCCAGCGCAGCTGCTCCGGAGCGAGATCGCCGGCGGGCGGCAGTCCTTCCTCGTGGCGCTGGGCAACACCGCCTTCTCCTCGCCGCTGCTTTTCGGCGAACCGGCGCGGTCGGCCGGGATCTCCTGCAACTCCTGCCATGTGAACGGGCACAACAATCCGGACTTCTTCATCCCCGGGCATTCGGCACGGCCGGGGGGCCTCGACCCGACGGGCGGGCTGTTCAACCCGGCGGCGGAGGACGGCGTCGAGAACCATGTCGACATCCCGAGCCTCAGGGGCATCCGCTACCTGGCGCCCTATGGGCGGGACGGGCGGATCGCCTCGCTGCGCGAGTTCGCGCGGCATGTGATCGTCGTCGAGTTCGGCGGCGAGGAGCCGGCGCCGGCGATCCTCGATGCGCTCGTCGCCTACATGAACGAGTTCGAATTCCTGCCGAATGAGCGGCTGACCGGCGACGGGCGGCTGGCCGATGGGGGAAGCGAGGCGGAGCGGCGGGGCGAGCGGGTCTTCGCCGCGCAATGCGCGGCCTGCCACCAGCCGGGGACGGGCTTCACCGACGGGCGGGCGCATGACGTCGGCACGGACGGGCGCTTCCGCACGCCGACGCTGCTCAATGCGGCCGACAGCGCGCCCTACGGCCATGACGGGCGCTGGGCGGACCTGGCGGCGGCGGTCGACGGGCATGCGGCCGGGCCTGCCCGCGATCGTCCCGAGGGGACGCCCTCGGGACGCGAATCGCCGGCTCCGGGTATGACCGCGCAGGAGCGGGCGGACGTGCTGGCCTTCCTCGACGCCGCGGCGACGGTGGAGGATGCGGCACGGCCGGCGACCTTCCGGCTCGAGATGGGGGAGCTTGCCGCCTATGTCGGGCTGCTCGACGAGACGCTGCGGCGGGGCGATGCGCGGCTGACGCGCTTCGTTGTGGACACGGTGAAGGCGGAGATGCAGCGGGTGGCGCGGGCCTTTCCGCAGGGTGATGCGCTGCGGCTCGCCGCGCGGCCGGACCGGCACAAGGAGGTGCCGCTCGACTACGGCGCGCTCGATGGCGGGCTGGAGCGGGTGGCGGCGCTGGCCGAGGCGGGGCGGCGGGCGGAGGCGGGCGCGGCGCTCGACGCCTATCACGACATGGCGGAGCGGATGGTGGCGAACTATCCGCGGCCGGCGCGGCGGAGGGGCGGGTAGGCTGGCTGCCGCGCAAGCCGCCCCGATCGGGGTTTGCGCTCTTGGGGGCTTCCGTCCGGCGGCGGGCTGGGCTAAGGGAAGGGCGCGCTGGACCCGTAGCTCAGCTGGATAGAGCGTTGCCCTCCGAAGGCAAAGGTCGTACGTTCGAATCGTATCGGGTCCGCCATTTTCTTCATTGAAATCAAGCACTTAAAAAGGCACCCGGTTAGGGTGCCTTTTCAATTTTTGCGAGGATCGCAGAATTCCGGTACTTAGCGGATACAACCAGAGAACGCCGCTAGAACGCTAGAGCCTTGGCTGCACCGGCGACGAAGGCTGGCGAGTGGTGTCCGTAGACCCGCTCGATTACCTCCTTCGACGTGCTGGTGAACTTCGCAATCTCCTCAAACGTCATCCCGCCGTGGACCATCCACGTAATCGCCGTATGCTTCAAAACATGGGCGCTAATCTCCTCGACTCCCGCGCGGCGGCAGGCCGCCGCCATGGCAGTTTTGACGTCCTTCACCCTCTCGCCCCGGTATTCGATCACATAGTGGCTCGCGGCCGTGGCCTTGGCTGCTTTGAGGGCTTCAATCAGCCTCCCCTGACCTGCAATGGGCGTGGAGCCCCGCCGCTTGTTTTCAATGTCCTCACCAAAGTTGATGAACTCATGTCCCTGCATATGCAGGCTGACGCGGTCCCAGGTCAGGGAGAGGATTGCCTCCCGCCGCTTTGCCGTGGCGAGCGCAAGCAGAATGAAGAGGGCGAGGTGTGGCGCTGCTTCAGCCACCAGCTTATTGGCGTCCTCCTTCGTGATCCAACGCAGGCGCGTGTCTCCGCTCGACACCTCGATGCGAAAAGTCGGCAGGCGTTCAATCAGCCGTTCGGAAGCCGCCCAATTCAGCGCGGCGCGTAGTGCCCGAAGTTCCTTGCTGATCGTCGCCTCGCTTACCGGATCACCCTTCCAGCGCCCCGCCTTACGCTCTACCGGTTCGTCCTCGCGGGTCTCGATGTAGCTGTCTACCGTCGTCTGAGTAATGACATCGGCGTACAATGACCCCAGGTGCCGCTTGATTGGGCCGTACGAGTAAGGAAGCGTCTTCGGAGAGGCAATCAGAGGTGAGCGGTACGCCACGTAGGCATCACAGACTTCCGCCAAGGTGGGGCGCTTTGACACGCTCGGCTTACGGTAGTCATGGACGAACCTTGCCCTGAATGCCTCGGCCTCATTCGGGTCTTTGGTTCCCGTAGCCTTGTTCTTCACCCTGCCATTCTCAGTGTAGCGGATGTCGTAATACCCGTCTGCACGCCGCTGGAGGTTGAAGTTGGGGGTTTGGAGCTTAGTGCGTGGCATGCTCGATACCCGTCCGGCCAATGTGGGGCACGAATTTTAGACCGAAGCCGGAACAGCACAACACGTGTGCCGCTGCTGATGCTGCGACGAGCTTCACGATGAGGGGAATCATTTGGTTACTCCTAACTGCAACCCCGCACGTCCGGCGGGGGCAAAAAGGCAGTCAGGGTGTGTCGCTATAGTGGCTGGAGCCTTGTTAGAAGTGCATCCGCTAGCATTGCTCAGCAACATTTTCTGCCCGACGAAGGTCGCACCGGATCGCAGGCTCGATGCGACCAACCTTCGAAGCCTTTGCAAATGCTACCAAAGCCAGAAGACCAAAGCCGAGAATGCAGGGCAGCACGGCTGACCCTGCTAGTGGACCACCTTAGCGGAAGGTACTCTCGTATCTACTCCAGAGGGCTGGATTTATGATGTCCAATACGCCTGATTGGAAGCGCCGCTGTGTAAACAGTCGGCCAATCTCACTGCCATCATCCAGCGCAAAGACTTTGCTATTCACATATTGCTCCGCAGAGCATGTAGAGTCTGACCTGCTTCTACGCAGCATCGTGACCCTCTTTGCGCGCGTGTCGATGTATAAGGTGTTTGTGACGCACAGATGAGCGATCTCAGCCTGTATCTCAGTGCTTGTCCATCGCATGATCTGATATTCGTTGATGAAGGAGTGTAGCGAGATCAAACCTGAGCCAAGGTCCACGTATGAAAACGACTCCGTGCAGATTCGCTTTTCCTGACTGCACTCAATCCTTGCACTGTTGAGCGGGATAGCGTGTCCTTCGGTCGGTTCCGTCCAAGTGCCTTCAGCGACGACGTAGCCTTCGACTCCCCGCACCCTTTTCGGCCCAAGATTAATTGGTGGAGAGCTGAGTAGCTTGACTGCCTCATTGACTCGCCGAACTTGCTCGACAGTCAGCTCACCTGATACAGGCGCTCCGATCCGGCGTTGGAAGGCACCCGCAGCCTCGCGCAACTGCTCGTCCGACGCGTCCTCAATGCCGAAACTACCATAGCCAAGCTGAGCTAAGCCTCGCTGTACCAAAAATCGATGTGCGCCAACGCGAGCTGGTTCAAATGCCCGGATCATAGCGAGGTAGCTGAGGCGGTTGGCGCTGGCCTCGTCCATCGCTTCAATCTGAGCCCGCGTGTATGTCTGAGGTGATGCAGAGGCAGCAAACGTCAGCCCCAAGACGAGAAGCCAAGCCCCCGAAAATCGCGCCACGCCCATCGCAAACTGCCTGTGTTGATCAACCATAAGCTTGTATCACAACTTCGGTGTTCACCATCGCGGTTTGCGCTTGAATCCTTCCGAGTCAAGTGGGTCGCCGCCTAGGCGCTGACTTCCGCAGCACCACGAAGCGCCTGTCACGCAGAAAGCGAGCCTGCCACTCAGCCGTAGCTAGGGCATCCACCCTCTCTTGCCACGACCGCTGCTTGCCCTTCTCGTCGAAGCACAGGGCCGAGTAGAGGGCATCAGCCAGGTCAGCCAACTCGACCTCGCTCAACGCCTCGGGATCGGCAGCCCGCCGCCTAGGCATGGTTGCGCAGCGGCGGGCGGCGCATTACGACGAAGCGACTGCGGATCAGGTGTTCCACCAGCCACTGCGCAGTCAGATGGTCGTTGGCTCTAAGCTTGACGCCTCTTGGTTTGCCGCTCGCATCCCAGCCCAGCGCATACTGAATGCAACAAGTGACCTCTTGCAGGTCGGCAAGCATGAGGAGTTTTTCATCGTCGGCCATGATGAGAACAAATCACGAACTGAGTCAGAGTTCAAGATTGTTCCACAAACCTCTTTCTGTGGATACAACCGACACACTCTACGGCCTCGCCGTCACTCGCGTCGGGTCCTGCCATAACTTGTCTCAATTTAGTGATTTAATGCAACTTTGTAGCATTAAACGTTGACTAATTGTTAAGATCTAGCATCATTCCGATAGCGCCCCTGGGATGTGCGCAGCGCGGAGTAATCAAGCCCGCGTGCAGGTGGGACCAGACATGTCAAAGAAGATCAAAAACGGCACCAATGGTTCCGAGTGGATGAGTGACGTCATCACGGCGCAAGACATCGCCAATGGCGTCGACGGTCTTTGGATCAACGCCATGGGAGGCAATGATGGCGTGAATGGGTCACACCTTCATGACTCCTTGGAAGGCGGCGATGGTAATGACCAACTCTTCGGCAATGCTGGTAATGATACACTAATTGGTGGCGCTGGCCTTGACACCCTTTATGGTGGCGACGGCGACGACGTCCTGAAAGACCAGTTCGGCACCGAAGCTGCGGTGATGTTCGGCGGCATCGGCAATGACTACATCGAGGCAGCCGACGGCAACGACACCCTCTACGGTGAGGCCGGTGGCGATTACATCCTCGCCAAGGCCGGCAACAACGTGGTCGATGGCGGCGAAGGTGGCGATTATATCGTCGCACTGGACGGCAATGACAGTGTCGTTGGTGGCCGCGGCAGCGACGAGATCTGGACCTTTGGCGGCAAGGACACTGTCTTTGGTGGTGACGATGGTGATTTGATCGTCTCCGGGGAAGGTGATGACAGTGTATCCGGCGATGGTGGCAATGATACCATCGATGCTGGCGATGGTAACGACACGGTCTATGCTGGCTCCGGTAATGATTACATCAATGCTGGTATCGGCTCCAACCTCGTGGTTGGCGATGCAGGCAACGACACTGTTCATTCCGGTATAGGTAACAACACGATCTTCGGAGGGGCCGGCGATGACTCTATCCGAGCCGCTTTTGGCCAACATTTCATCACTGGCGATGACGGCAACGACCAGATTTATGCTGGAGAGAGCAGCGGCCAAATCTTTGCGGGCGCTGGTGACGATCTAATCGTATCACAGGGCGGCTCGACCTTTATCACGGGCGATGCTGGCAATGATTTCGTGATCCTGTATACCGATACGAACCAAGACACGGTCTTTGCTGGCGACAACGATGATCTGGTAGTAATCCAGAAAAACAGTCCTGTAGGTGGCCCACTCGATATTGTTGATGGCGGCAACGGCCAGGATGTGCTGCGCTTGAATGTTGGCAGCGAGATGGGTTCCGCAGCTTTCCAGCAGCAGTTCACGGCCTACAAAGCACTGATGGCGAGCCGGCCTTGGGAGAGCTTTGACTTCGGCACCATTGGCGCCAAGGTCTCCGGATTCGAGAAGGTGTATTCTGAGGGTTGGTTGACCTTTGAGGACGCTGCAACGCTTGCTGACGGACAGGAACAGCCACTCATCACCTATGGCGGCTTTACCTTCACGCAGATGGGCGTCTACAATCCCGTCGAGGGTGGCGCCCTTGGCTACAGGGCAAACGGTAGCAACCTCGCATTCTTTGCCGAGGCGATCCCAGCCCAAAACCTCGATCTGCCTGGCTACCCGGGCAACCCTGGCGATCCGATCGTCATGCAGCGAGCCGATGGCAGCGACTTCTCGCTGACCCAGGGCCTCTTCTCCTCGGCCAACATCGACCACCTTGCAGTATCGGTTAAAGGCTACAATGACGGCGTACTCAAGTACGACCTGGTCCTAGACGTTGGCAAGGGGGTGTTTGACTACAAGTACCTGAACCTGCAAGGCGTGGACAAAGTTGAGTTCCACGCCGACAACTACTTTGGGATGGATGATTTGAACGTCATCATCTGACTGCCACTCAGTCAGAAGGAAGCCGGGCCCAAAGGCCCGGCTTCGTCGTCTGTGATAGCCAGAGAGCACCCTCGCCCTCAAAGCTGTGTCCGCGTAGCGCATTGCAGTTGACCCATCTCAGTGATCCTGTGAGGGGCGCGTAGGGGCTCCTAGGGCACCCTCAGGGGTAAGGGCAGGGGGCATATGCCCCTTCAAAGCTAGCAACCATCCATAGAGCTATCGCCCCCCAGTCAGTTTCCTGCCAGTGCAATTGACGAACCTTTTCCACAACGCATGGTTTAACGCATAGTGCGACGATAACGACAGGTTGGGTTAAGGGGCGGGTGGAGATGTCATTTCCGGCTTCAGTAAAGGTGGCGGCGCTGGTCGCGTGTGGCCGCCACTGCTGCATCTGCCACAAGTTTGCAGGAACGAAGATCGAGCTACACCACATGCAGCTTGCTAGCGAGGGCGGAAAGGACGACTTCGACAACGCGATCCCGCTGTGCTTAGACTGCCATGCAGACCAAACAAGCTACGACCATAAGCACCCCAAGGGTACGAAGTATACCTCACAGGAGCTAAGACAGCACCGCGACCTTTGGTACGAGAAGATGCGTGCCTCACCTGCTGTGCGATCCGACTACGACAAGAAGCCGGCTGATAAATCCCTGTTCCATGAGATCCAGGAGGCACTGCCTTGGCAAGCAGTGCAATTCGTTGATGAGCACGACTTCGGTGCTTTCTTCTGGCAGAAAAGTCTTGCGCCTTTCGACAACTTCCTCGACAGGCGGAGAGATCCAACGTTCCAGTTCCTTGATGCTGACCTTGAAGGGCTTCGCGCAGGACTCGTATCCCGCATAGACGCGTTCCTTGAGGTGGTATTAGCAAACACGTTCAGCGTCGAGCGGAGGCCTGGTATCTTGAAGCTTCCGGATGATTGGCGCAGCACAGCTCCAGAACGTCGGCGCAAAGCACATCTTGATATGAACCTAGCGGCTCGCGATCTTGCCGAAGCTTACCGAACTCTGATCGCCGAGTGTCGGATTCGGCTGAGTTAGGATACTGGTAAATAGCCGTATGGCTCGAAGTCGACTACCAGACGAAATCAAAAAGCTCCAAGGCACGCTTCAGAATTGCCGCGTCAACACCCAGGCGCCCAAGCCTGCCTACGGCTTCCCAGTCGCCCCCAGCTACTTCACTGCCGAGGAGCGCAAGGCGTGGGATCAGGCATGTCAGCTGAAGGCGAAGACAGACTCCGACTCTGACAGTGAGGGGCCGCAAAACACCCACACCGTACGGAGTGTGGGTGTGGGTGGCTAAGGCGTGTCACCTCGCCTACGCGGCGACACAAGGATCATGGGGGGGTCGCAGTAAGGAGGTGGGAGGAGGTCCTCCTTTTGAACGATCCAAGCAGGTGGGACCACGCCCCAATAGATGAACCAGGTCTTCGCCTTGGCGCGTCCGCCACCGGCCTCTTCATACGGCTTGCGCCACTTCGGGCAGACGTGCTTGTTCGCCCACGACTTCCAGGAAACGAGCGAACGGTCGCCGTGGGGGACCTTCACGGTCAGCCGCACTGCGCGCGTGTTCGGCCATACCAAATCATCAGTCCACGGCAGCCGGAGGAATTGAGCATCCTCCGGTGTTACTGGACAGCCGCCCGAAAGCCCGTGCCCGTCCGTTGACCTGTCCGAAGTGAGCCATACGGCGTTGAGCCAATCGTGCGGCCCAAGCGCGACTTCGCCCTTGTTGATGCCCTCCCTAGTAATCGAGGGCCAGCATTCGTGAGCGGTGTAATGATAGAGAAGCATTTGTGGGTTCCATTCTGCGCTTCGGGGAATTGCTCAAAGCGTCAAAAAGGAAGGGGTCGCGCACCTGACCTCGCAAATGTTTGTGGGGGATTGTGCTGAGGTCCAATTTGATCGGTACCAGTGATGAGAGGCAGCTATAATTACAGCGGGGGGCAATGATGCGGTGGTCGCGAAGAGAACTGCCTCAAGCATGTTATTCGATGTATGCTCATGTGAGCTTGTGAGTATCGTTACGATGACGAATACGAATCACTTTGATTTGCTGCGACGAGGTGTCGAGACTTGGAATGCATGGAGGGCAGCAGAGCCCTCGGTAAAGCCCGACTTGGGTGACGTGGACTTCGATGGAGCGCAGCTTGCGAAGGTGAATCTTCGAGGAGCGAACCTCATTGGGGCGCGTTTTATCGAAACAAACTTAACGGACGCCGATTTGCGTAATGTGCTCCTTGGCGGAGCCGACCTCGCTGGGGCTGACCTTCGGGGAGCAGATTTGGGTGGGGCGGATCTCCGCGGGGCTAACCTTCGCGGTGCGCGCCTCGCTGAAGCCAGCCTCCACTCAACAACCCTAGTCAATGCAAACCTTCAAGCCGCCGATTTGGTCGAGGCAGAACTTGTTGGAGCTGATTTGAGCGGGGCGAGCCTTGGCGGGGCGGACTTCTGTGGGGCGGATTTCACTGAAGCAAATCTGCACGGAGCAGACCTTGGTCAGACGAATCTCGACAAGGCAAATCTCGCTAAAGTGGACCTCCGAGAAGCGCATTTAGTCGACGCGTCGCTTTCTCGGGCGAACCTTTATGCGGCAAATCTTAGGGGAGCGAATCTCTCTGGAGCGAGTCTCAGCCGTGCAGACCTCAGGCTTGCGAATCTAATTGATGCTCGACTTGATAACGCTGACCTGACCGGAGCAAGGCTTTGGGAGACTCAGCGCGCAGGTTGGTCGATCAAAGGTGTAACTTGTCAGCGCGTCTTTTGGGACCGAAGAGGTGAAGCGCCGACTTTTTACGAGGAAGGCGAGTTTGAGCGCATCTTCGCTGAGAGGCCGCGCATCATGCTGCACTACCCTGGCGGGATGTCCTCGATTGATCTGCTTGCGCTACCGCTCATTGTAGAACGCCTACAGGCTGAACACCCCGGCAGCACGCTCCGTGTCCAATCGATACGTGATGACGCAGGCGGTGCTTTGGTTACAATCATGGTGGAGGATCGCTTAGGCCGTAGCTCTGAGGTCTTCGGGCAGGATCTCGTGCGGATTCAGGCCAAGCTGGAGTGTATTGTTGATGAACGAGATCGCCTTCAGCAACGCCTCGACTCGATCGTATCAGCAGGAGTTTCGAAAATCGCCGAGTTCCTGGCGCTGCCGAGACAAGAGAACCACATCTATCATCCGAACGCGCCAACAGCGATTGAGGGCCCCAACATGAGCCGAGACATCTACAACGTTACGGGACAGGCCGGAGCGGTTGGTCCTGATGCACACGCCCACGACAACACCTTCCAGCAAATCCAGGGCGGCATTGATCTACCGAAGCTCGCGGAAGAGCTAGGATTTCTGCGCACGGCCTTGAAAGGCGAGGCTACGGGGACGCGCGAGCAGGACAAGGCAATCGGCGTAGTTGCCGACGCTGAAGAGGCGGCTGCCAAAGGCGACGGCCAGACCGCCCTTCGATACCTCCAAAACGCCGGTAAGTGGACGCTGGGGGTCGCGGAGAAGATCGGCGTAGCCGTCGCCGTCGAGGCGCTGAAGAAGGCGATGTAGGAGGTGGTCGGGCGTGATGTAGCTCGTAAAACAGCACGAAAGACCCGCGCCTCTCGGCACGGGGCTCGGTAAAGTACTTTAACCTGCCTGCAGGGTTGCCCAGATACGCCGGACCTCGGTAGCAGAGCCGGCGCCTGCGAAGGCGTGACGGAAGAACTGCTTTGCCACTACGTCCCAGTGGGTGGCGAGCCACATGGCATCCTCCCGCTGATTCTCAGGCATCCCACTGAAGTCGCTGCCTCGAAGCCATGAATTATACTCCCGCTTGTTGAAGCACGCGTAGCTGGCACTAAGAAGGAACTCCCCAACGATCCGCCAATGACGACGCTCCTCCGCTGCGCGGGCGCGCTTCTCCTGCCACATGCGCCCCGCGGCACGGGAATACCGATTCGGCTCGCGCGGCGGAAGGTACACTTCGATTTCGACGCACTCGACGATAGTGGCGGCATCATCGGAGGAGGGCCTCGTACGGGTAACATTGACGACGTTGCTGGTGGCGCCGGTGGTGTCAGCATGGAAGTAGGTGGATGCGTTAAGCATGGTTGAATCCTATATGAGGTGAACAAGAGTGGTCGCCGCAGCTTCAAAGCGAACCAAAAAGGACGGCCCGCATGTGCGAACCGTCCCTCCTCCTCATCTCAATAATATGCTTATGCCCCCGTCTTGCCCGCTTCAGTGACCGGCCGTGCTCGGCGAGCTTTCGTGCTTCCTTCTCTATAAGGGACCAGTATTCGGCCTCGCACGCGATCCCGGCCGCGGGAGGTAATGTTGTGCGCTATGCTGCGCCACTCGCTTCCACCCGGATACGTGCGGCGACCTTCGCCACAGTCGCACGGCTGCAAGCCGTCGCCGCCTGGACCTGCGTCCAAGACATGCCCTTGGCCAGCATGGTAGCGATAGCTGTGTTACGCGCCTTGTCCTCCTGGCGCCCGGTGTAGCGGCCTTCGGCTTTCGCCTTAGCCTGACCTTCGGCCTGCCTGCGGCGGCGGTCCGAGTAGTCCTTGCGAGCTACAGCGGCAAGCACGTCGAGCAGCATCGAGTTCATGGCGGCGAACATCCTGCCCGTGAACTCGTCACCGGGTACGGCAAGCATCCATGAGGTCGGAAGGTCCAGCGCGACAACCCGAACCTGACGCGCTTCGATCTCAGTTCGGAGGCGGCGCCAATCTGCTTCTGTCAAACGGCTCAAGCGGTCAACCTGCTCGCAAAGCAGGATATCGCCAGGCTGGCTGTCCTTAAGCAGCCGCCACAGTTCAGGGCGTTCGAGTTTCGCGCCACTCTCGTTTTCGATGTAGGTGGCGGCGATCCGCAACCCTCGTTCAGCGGCGAAGGCTTCGACGGCTGCGCGGGCGCGCGTGGCGTCCTGAGAGGCATCAGAGGCGCGTAAATACGTGCGGGCGAGCATCGGGAGAGCCTTGGTCTGTTTTGAGTGGTCTCCTTATCGCCGGTCTGTTTTGGTTGGTCAATAGGTAACTCTCAGACCAACAACAAACTGGTTCAGCAGGGGCATACCAAACTGAACCAATACCCAACGCCACATACAGCCGCATGCCAACGTTGGCCGCGCCAAACCCGCATCAGACCTCACTTCCCAATGCGTTGGCTCTGAAACCGGCAACGCTTTCGCCCTGCGGCGGCATAGCTCAGAAACGCTGGACCAACGCGGAAGACCGATGGGCATTGCGGGACGGCAAAGGGGACCCAAAGGCAGGGGTATAATTGCCGGCGATCTGGCGACAGGTGATATGGCGGGCGTTTGGTACAGTTGGGTGAGGGATGCTGACGAGCGAGCGAGGATGCTTCTGTTACCTTGATACCGACCTGTTACCAAAAAACCTAGAAAACAGTAGGACGGTAACAACGTAACAAGGTAACAACTAAAATTAGTAGATAGATAGAACCAGCCATCTCCTACTCTCGCATTCGTCCGTAAGCATCAACGCTTCCCCCAAACTCCTCTCCCCTGGCAAATGCGCACAACCCTTGTTACCGCGTTACCTTTGCTACAACCCAGGACTTGCCTAGGTTTTTTGGTAACAGGAGAGGTATCAGGTAACATCACCGCCTGGATTCAGACTTCGAAGCGAAGAAGGGAGAGACTTTCGCCTCTCCCTTCTCCAGTTAAGTCAAATCATCCACATCGATCTTCAAGCGTTCTGCAACCTGCTCCCGCAGCTTGGCCAGTGGGGGGACATCGTACCGCCGCTGGTTCTCGCCCTTGATCTTCTTCTGCTTCGGATACAGTCCAAGCACCTTGTCCATCGCCGCCTGGAACTTCGGCCGCGTCAGGTCGTACCGCGCCCCGCGTTCCTTGATGTAGTCCCCATACCGCCGAAACAGCTTCTCCTTGAACTCGGATGCCACAGGAAGCCGTAAGTCTTCGTCTTCATCGCTTGCCGGAAACAGATCACGGCTACCCTCAGCAAGCAAATCAATGAAGAACTGTTCAGGCGCGCTGAAGGATTGGAGGCGCTGCTTGCTCATCTCCCAGGTGTCGGGCGGATTACGCAGCACGCCGTCATCGATGGGCCACTCCATCAACTCCCTCGCCCACGCCTCGCGCCCTCCGTAGTTCATCTCCGCGATCATGGCATCAAAGTAAGCTCGATCGCCCTTCTTGTCGGAGCCGACATCGGTGACGAACCACCGCCTGGCATCAGCTCCAGCAGGCACAACCCAAGATTCGTTCGAGCACATCAGGAAGCGCGTGAAGTTCGGCATCATGAAGAGATCGACGCCCTTCAGCTCCACCGGCATCCGGTCGCCCGTGACGAGCTGCTTCAGCGTCCCAAAGCGATTCGAGCCGGCGAACAGCGCTTCCTCAACCTGACAGAACAGCGCGTAGCTCAGGTGCGAGTTGAAGTTGCCAAGAACGTGCCGCTCCGTGCTTGCGACGATGGCATATCGATCACCGAGGAGCTTGGCGAACTCCTCGCCCACCAAGCTCTTCCCGACGCCTTCCTCACCACGGAAAATCATCGCGCTTCCGGTCTTCCTGCCTGGATTCCGCAGAATGTCCGCGAACCACATCATGACGAAGTTGAACCGCTCTTCGTCCCGCTGGCAGACGATGTCAAAGAGGTGTTCGCGGAACATCGGATAACCACCGAGGTTGTCGGTCTTAAAGCGAAATCCATTGAAGATGTTGTACTGAATAGCCGCTCGAATATACGGCGTATGACCCTCAGTCGGCGGCGCAAAGGTGACGCCCTCTGAGAAATTCTGGCGCTTCGGAAACATGCACCAAAGATCGGCCAACGTCAGTTCGCGCTGGGTCTTCTCGAACGCCTTATTGTAAACTGGGTATCGACGATTCAGCGTCATCGCCTTGTACGTGTCCAAAGGCATCGTCTCAAACTTCGCAGCATGAAGATCGATGACGCGGTGTTTCCCTCCGACTAAGGCAAGCGCGTAGCGGTCGGTGTGGTAAATGAGCGCCTGCACTACCTGACTGAGGAAGTGATGTCCGCCACTGCTATCGAATGGGCAGCCGAGCTTTGATTCAGCGAACTCGTAAGCCCACCGACGCTTGACGTCATCCGGGGCTTCGTACCAGTACTGGTAAGAGACATAGTCCACTTGAGTGGCGGACGTGCTATCGCCTTCGACAGCGGGCGATGTTTTAGGTTTATGATTCATGTTCAACTCTAACTAAGAAATCAGCAGGATAGGCACCCTGCCTAAAAAGGTCAGATGCTGACCTGTAAGGTTTGCGTGCAAACTCCAGCAAACGCCACTATTATACATTTATTGTTGTTGGTGTGCAATCACTTGCTATTGCAGAGGTGATTCAAGTATAATAGTGCTTACTGGAGCAATCTCATGAACAATACAGAACCATCATTCGACCTTTACAAATCCATCGCGTCTGGCGATCTCATTTGCATCAGCGCCGCAGCCATCAAAACCGGAATTGGGTATTGGACCATTTGGCGGCGGATTCGCCGCGAGCAGGTCCCCACTTTCCGCCTTCGCGGACGCCGGTACATCTCGGTAGCTGATCTTTCGAATCCCGCTCTCCGAGTACCCTGATAGGCCAAAAAAAGAGAGCGCGCAGTTACCCGCGCGCCCTCCAGTTTGCCTATCTTACTGCTGTCGAACAGTAGTTTCTTAGTACAGCCGTGCATATTATATCGCGGTCTTACTTCATCTTGCAACTTATAAATAGAGATTATGCACAACCATTCTTCTGAAACTCTTCGTAGCCGACTTGCCGATCTGGAGCTTTCTGCCGAGCGGTCCGCCGTTGCCTTCAGCGATGCTCGCGTTGCTCATGCCAAGGCGATCAAAGCCGCTGTCCTGCACGGCGATCACACTGCCGCCGAGCATGCTGAAGTCGTCCTCGCCGCGGCAAGCGCCACATACACCCACGCACTCGCACTCGTTGAGGAAGCCCGGACTTGTCTCGCCGCCGCCCTCCGCGTTGAAAAAGCCGAAGCCAAGGACAAAGCCCGCCTCGAAGCCGAAGTTGAACTTGCCTCTATGGCATCCGACGCGGACGACATCGACGGCGCGTTCGCCGCGCTGGTAGATCGCGTGATGAAGCTTCGTGCCCGTGAAATCGCCCTGCGCAATCGGACTCGCCAGACACATCGAGAGGCAACCGGCGGTCCCGAGCATCTTAATGCTCTTCGCTCGCTGGCGAGTTATCTTAACGCCGCAGCGTCCTGCCTGAATCCTGACGCGCCCAAAAGTGTCACGCGCGCGGTTGCTGCGGGGACCAAGGCAATCAGGAGCGCACTTCAATGACCGTTGAAGCAACCCGCTACGTCATGCCGGACGGTTCGGTTATACGGGGCTACGCGTATGACGGGCCGGAACTGGAAATCGCCACCGTGCAACACCGCCTCGAAGACGGGTCTGTCTTGTGGGAAACCATCGTTCGTCGCGTCGAGACACCGGCACCGGTTGAGACCGCACCGCAGGCAGAGACACCTTCCCATGCGGGGTGACTTCGAGCTGCCAAGCGATGGCACCCGCGGCCCCCGATCCAGGCGCCCCGCAGAACCAGAGGTGCCGCCGCAGGCCTCGCCAGCCGCGCCCGTGGTGCCAGAGACCCCTGAACCCGACCCCCCAGGGCCCGCAGTGACCCCGCTGCCTTCATGGGCCGCGTATAAGGCCCCTAAGCGCTCCCCTCGCTGCATTGGCGAGGTACGCTGGTGACGCCTGACGACATCGCCCAAACGGCCGAAGACTTGAACCTCGCCCAGCGGCAGCTTCAAGCCATTGGCGTCATCCTCGCCGGTCTCGCCTTCACGCTGGCCGACGAGATGAAGCTCAAGGCCGAGGCGGCGAAGGCCGAGCGCGCCTCAGCTAGGCGGGCGAGGAAGGCTGAACGGAAACGCCTCCGAGCCTCTTCTCTACTAGGGACCAGTATTCCGAGTGCCTGCCGGAGGGCTGCTTTGATGTCGGCTCGCCGGGCATAGGAGGCTCGACAGGACCGCCCACAGGGTTCTTCTCTCCAAGGGACCATTTGATCCGACGCCTTGCCAGAGGGCTGGTCGAAGGTCACCCACCGAGCGAAGGGCCATGAGCTGGTTTCTTCTCTATAAGGGACCAGTATTCGCCCGCGACCTACACCGGCGCTGCGTCGCTGCGGTTTAAAGTACTTTTGGCAATGCTGGACCGGAGGGAAGAAGCGCCCGCTTGACAAGCGCCATCGCCTCGGCTGCTGCCTTCACCGCTTCGCGAACGGGCAGTTAGCAATACATATGATGATAGCCGCCCCTGACGCAGGGATTGGGCGTCTGGATCGGTCGGCCTTGGTAGTCGAACCACTGGCCCGGTGCAATCGATGGAGCGATGGGGGCTGGGTGGACAGGCGGCGGCTGCGGCGGACGCGGGTTGTAAGCCTGTGGTGAGGGAGGAGCAGCCTGCCGTGGGAAGAGGATGTTTCTGAACTCTGCGCCCCAAGGAGCCATGCAGTCCAACTGCCTCTGAGACAGGAGCGCCCCTTCTTTAGAAACCTCTCTCTCAAGGGTAGAAACTATCCCTTCCGTTTCGGCACGTGTGTAACCTGCCACTGCTCCTGCTCTCATTCCGAGGAGGTTCTTTAGAGCAGCTTTCAGGTCTAGTTGAGCGCGATACTCCTGACGCTCGTGTGTGATGCCGCAGGTCTGCTTCATCACAGAGATAGCTCTCTCAATCCGCTGCATCGTGTCAGCGTCTTGGGCCTGCGCCCAGCTGGACAACGTCACGGCGACGAATGCGCAGGCTGATACCGCGATCAACCCTTGAAGCTGCTTCATGACAGCCGCCTCCTCGTAGAACGGTAAGCCTAAACCTGTGTTTCGTTCCAACGCCATATTCTTAGTCATGCGAGTGTGACCGCGGGTGGGCGGCTCGGTCGTCTGGCATGGACCGGCAGACGCTGCACGACCGAGTCGTCCGCTTCCATGCAGAAGGGGCGGATGCGCTGCGCAACCACCCATATTCCGGTGCCCGGCCCAAGTGCGCTGGCACCCGTTGGGGCAAGTCCGGGTCGTGCTGATGGGCACGCTTAGCCGGGGCATGGCACTACCATGAGGTGTATGAGAGGCACCTGCAGCGCGGAGCCTATCCGTCCAAGGCAAGGGCTGTGATCGAGGGCTGAGTACCACCAAACTCCCCTAATCCTGCGTTAATACTTCTTCTAACCACTGGACGCGAACACCGATGGGAGGCGGCTAATCTCCTGAAAATGTTGGTTTTTCAAAACTGCGAGACCTCGCGGAATTGCCCCACCAAGCCTCTCTATTTTGAGTAAATACTAAATAAAAGAATTAGTAGATGCTATATGGTTATTTCGATCATAGATGCTGTGCCTGAATACTGAGGAAGTAGAAACAAGTAACGTTCCGCCCTCCGAAGGCAAAGGTCGTACGTTCGAATCGTATCGGGTCCGCCACTTTCCTCATCCCGTCAGCCGTTCCGGCCTTGCCGCGCTCGTCCAGGCCTGTCGGGTCATCCTGTACAGCAGATGCAGGCGCAGCCTGTGGTCGTCAGGCAGTCGGGGATGCTCGAAGGTGCCGGTCGGGCGCATGCCGAGCTTCGCCATCAGCAGCCAGGAGGGCGCGTTGCCCGGCACGGTGAAGGCGAGGACCTCGCCGAGGCCGATGCGGCCGAAGCCGGCGGCGAGCGAGAGGCGCGCCGCCTCCTCGGCATAGCCTTGGCGCTGGTGCGCGCCGGCGATACGCCAGGCGATCTCGACGCCGGGGGTGAAATCCGCATGCCAGGGGATGGTCGCAAGGCCGACGGCGCCGATCAGCCCGGGTTGCGCCTTGCGCTCCACCACCCAGACGCCCCAGCCATGCTCGGCGAAGTGCGCCTCGACCTGATCCAGCCAGGCATCGCTCTCGGCCCGGCTCATCGGCGCGGGGAAGTGGCGCATCACCGCCTGGTCGGCATGGAGGGCGGCGAGCGGCGCGCGATCCTCCATCCGCCAGGGGCGGAGGCGGAGGCGCGGACCTTCGAAGGTCAGGGGCGCGGGCATGATGCTGGCATCGCCCGGCGCCGTCGGTTCGGCAAGCCCCCGGCGTCGGCCAATTCGCGCAACGACCGGGTTCGGTCTACAGAGGGGGGAGAGCAGGCGTTGACGCCGGGCCGCCCCCGGGGGAGACGCTTCCGGAAGCGAGACGCGAGGATGAAGCTGCGATGACGGAAGCCGCACCGCCGGCGGGGCTGGGCCTCGCCCGATCCGAGGGGGCCCTGGCCGGGCTCCGGGTGATCGACCTGACGCGGGTGCTCGGCGGGCCCTACTGCACCATGGTGCTCTCCGACCATGGCGCCGAGGTGATCAAGCTGGAGCCGCCGCAGGGCGACGAGGTGCGCGACTGGGGCCCGCCCTTCAACGAGGCGGGGGATGCCAGCTACTTCGTCGGCGTCAACCGCAACAAGCGCTCGGTCGGCCTCGACCTGTCGAAGCCCGCGGGGCGCGAGGTGCTGCTGCGCCTGCTGGAGGGCGCCGATGTGCTGGTCGAGAATTTCAAGCCGGGCAGCATGGAGAAATGGGGCCTCGGCTACGAGGCGGTGCTGCGGCAGCGCTTCCCCCGCCTAGTGCATTGCCGCGTCTCCGGCTTCGGGGCCGAGGGGCCGCTCGGCGGCTTCCCGGGCTATGACGCCGTGCTGCAGGCGATGACCGGGCTGATGTCGATCAATGGCACGGAGGACAGCGGCCCGACGCGGCTGGGGACGCCGATCGTCGACATCGGCACCGGCCTGTTCAGCGCCATCGGCATCCTGATGGCGCTGCAGGAGCGGGCACGGAGCGGGCTCGGGCAATATGTCGACATGACCCTGCATGACTGCGGCATGGCGCTGCTGCATCCGCATGCGGCGAACTTCTTCCTCAACGGCAAGCGGCCGCGGGCGACCGGCAATCCGCACCCGAACCTCGCCCCCTACTCGAAGTTCCGCACGCGGACCTGCGAGATCTTCATCGCGGCCGGCAACGACCCGGCCTTCCGCAAATTCTGCGACTTCCTCGGCCTCCCGGAGCTGGCGCGCGATCCGCGCTTCGCCACCAACGGCGCCCGCGTCGTGAACCGGGAGGCGCTGACCGCGGTGCTCGAGGAGCGCTTCGCCGGCGAGGACGGGCATGAGCTGACGCAGCGCATGCTGGCCGCCGGGCTGCCGGCCGGGCCGGTGCTGCATGTGGACGAGGCGATGGCGGCGGCGCATACGGCGCACCGCGAGATGGTGACGGAGCTCGGCGGCTACCGGGGGCTGGGGACGCCGATCAAGCTCTCCCGCACCCCGGGCGGCACACGGGCGGCGCCGCCGCGCTATGCCGAGCATACGGACAGCGTGCTCTCGGCCCGTGGTTTCTCCGAGGCCGAGCTGGCGGCGCTGCGCGCCTCCGGCGTATTGGTGGATGCACGCCGGACATGAGCGACACGACCCCCCCGCTGCTGCGGCTGCAAGCGATCGAGAACCGGGCCGAGGTGCAGGCGCTGTTCGACACCTGGCGCCGCGCTCTGGCCGGCGACGAGCGCTTCAAGGGCGCCCGCAACAGCTTCAAGGAGGCCGGGGAGCCGGTGAAGGGCGCCTATGAATGGCGGGCGAACCTGCGGCCGGCAGGGGCGCCTGCGGGGCTCGACATCGTCATCCGGCTCAACGACGTCTCGGCCTCCTACACGCCGCTCGACCGCGGCTCGCCGGGCGCCTTCGGGCGGGACCTGGCGGATGGGGCGGTCTATGCGCTGCGGCAGTGGTACGATTCCAAGCGCATCGGCAGCAAGCCGCTGAAGGAGGAGAACCTCGCGCAGTACGGCGCGCCGCAGAGCGCGGAGCTGAGCTACCCGGCCTCGCAGGGAAATGCCGGGCGGGGGCGGCTCTACCTGGTGCTGGCGCGGCTGAGCGACCCGGCGGAGGCGGTGGCCCAGCACTGCTTCGATGCGCTGGGCGGTTTCCACCGCGTGGCGGCGGCGGCGCGGGAGGACCTTTGGTAAGGCTTCCGGCTCTGCAACCATGATCGGTTTGCCGGCTTATCCAGACGGCGGCTCGGCGCTGCCGGTTCGGGGATGAGGCAGGGCATGTGGCGGGCATTGGGCGTGGTGACGGCCGTGGTCATGGCAACGGGCATCGGCTTCGCCGTGCTGGCGGTGGCGCCGGGCGCCCGGGTGCCGCAGGTCGCGGCCGCCTCGCCGGAGCAGGTGCTGAGCCAGGTGGCGGAGGACTCGCTCCGCCGGCGGCTGCGCAACCCGCCGAACCTCCGCTTCTCCGATATGAGCGTGGTGCGCTTCGGTCCGGAGGATGAGCGGGCCGTCTGCGGCAAGGTGGGCGGGGTGGACTTCATCCTGCGCGTGCTGCTGCCGCGGGACGGCTCCGTGCCGCAGGAGCGGGACGGGCGGGGCTTCGCCTACACGACGGTGCTGGAGCAGGGGCCCGGCCTCCCGCCGATGAACGGGGCGGCGGAGCGCTTCTGCCGCCAGGGCGGGGCGCTGGTGGCGCGGGCGACCGGCCCGGCGCCCTCGCCCGACGCGGCGCCGCCGGCGCCGGTGCCGGCCCAACCGGTGGCCGCGGCCCAGGGCAGCGGGCCGGGCATCCAGGCATCGAGCGGGGCGGTGCAGGTTCGGAGCAATGCCAATCTGCGCGCGGCGCCGGTCGGCGGCTCCGAGGTGCTCGGGGTGGTGTCGCAGGGCTCGGCGCTGCGCGTCTTCGGCCGGGCGCCCGGCGGCTGGGTGCAGGTGGGAGATGCGGCGCCGCAGGGCTGGGTGCATTCCAGCCTGCTGGCCGGGGCGAACTAGCTCCGGTCAGGCGGGACCAGTTGATCGGGGCATTCCGCTCGATCGGACGCCAAGCCAGGGCGAACGGAAGCCGATCTAGAGATCGAGGATCAGGCGGGGGCCGGCACAGCCGGCGACGCAGGCCATCAAATGCGTCTCGCGCTCCTGGGGCCGGAGGACGCGGTCGCGGTGCAGCGGCGGGCCTTCCAGCCAGCGCACCCGGCAGGCGCCGCAGATGCCGCCCTCGCAGCTCGATTCGACCGCGGCGCCCAGGGCATGGAGCGCCGGCAACAGGGGCGCGCCGGCTGCGAGGTCGAGGCTGCGGCCGGATTTCGCCAGGACCAGGGTGAAGGGACGGACCTCCGGCAGGGGCGGCAGCGGAGGCGGGGTGAAATGCTCGACGCGTGCCTGGGCTGCGGGCCAGGTGGCGAGGAAGGCCTCGATCAGCCCGGGCGGGCCGCAGCAATAGGCCTCCGTGCCCGGCTCGGGCGGGCCGAGCAGCGGGGCGAGGTCCGGGCGGCCGGCGCCCGTGTCGTGCAGGGTGACGCGGTCCCCGAGGGCGGCGAGTTGGGCAGGCAGCGGCGGCGCGCCGCGGTGGAGGAGGTGGAGACGGTAGTCGCCGCCGCTCCGGCCTAGGGCGGCCGCCATCGCCAGGAAGGGCGTGACGCCGATGCCGCCGGCGAGGAAGAGGTGACGCCGGGCGCCTTCGGCCAGCGGGAAGGTGCAGCGGGGGAGGGAGGCGGGAAGCTCCTCGCCGACCGCCAGCCCGTCATGCAGCCAGGCGGAGCCGCCGCGGCCTTCGGGCTCGCGCTTCACCGCGATGCGCCAGCGATCGGCCTCGGCCGGGTCGCCGCAAAGGGAATAGGCGCGGGTCAGGCCGCCCGGCAGATGCAGGTCGACATGCGCGCCGGGGCGCCAGCGCGGCAGGGGCCAGCCGTCTGGGTCCATCAGCGTCAGCAGCCGGATGCCGGGCCCGGCCGGCTCGGCGGCGCGGAGGGCCAGGCGGATATGTCTCATGCAGGGCGGATCGGGTCGCCGAGGCGGACGGTGCCGCCTTCCAGGATGCGGCAGTTGAGGCCGGAGCGATTGATCATCGGGTCGAAGACCGGTTTCTCCAGGATCTCCTCGATGTGGCGGCAGGGAATGGAGAGGCGCGTCGCCTCCAGCAGGCATTCGCCGAGGCGGAAGCGGCGGCCGACCAGATGGGTCAGCGGCACGCCGCGCGTCGTCACGTTGCGGCGATGCTCCTCCGGCAGCAGCTCGATGCCGTGGTCGCGGCGGATGGCCTCCAGCGCCTCCTCCTCGAACAGGGTGATCTGGCGTCCGGGCTCCGGCTTCGGCGAGTAGAAGCCCTCCTCCACCCCGATGCGGTAGCGGTCGCCGAGGATGCCCTCGCCGGCGACGAGGTCTATCGCCTCCATGGCGCGCATGGGCAGGAAGGCCCGCGCGGTGATGTGGAGATGGGCGACGAGGCCGTTCCAGCTGGTGGACATGGGATGCTCCGCATTCGACAATATGGTGCCCCTGTTGCGGCAAAGGCTTCAAGCCACGCACCTTCGCTACCTTTTGTGGCTTGCGCGATGGCGGCAATGGCCGCTCAAATGCCGCACGTCTAGGAAACGAAGGCGCAGGACCCGGAACGGGCAGGAGGGGAGGCTTCGATGGCAGACCGTCAAGGTCCGTCGCTGTTCCATGGGCGGCCCTCCCCGGATCGGGGTGGCTGACGGGATGGCCTTGCTCGAGGTGCGGGACGTGGTGGTGCGCTTCGGCGGCGTCACCGCGGTGGCCGGCGTCTCCTTCGATGTGGAGGAGCGGCAGATCTGCGGGCTGATCGGGCCGAACGGGGCGGGCAAGACCACGCTCTTCAACGTCATCAGCGGCATCTACAAGCCAACCGAGGGGCAGGTGCGCTTCGCCGGGCAGATGGCGACGGGGCTGCCGCGGCACCGCATGGCGCCGCTCGGCCTCGGGCGGACCTTCCAGAACCTGGCATTGTTCCGCAGCATGACGGTGCGGGAGAACGTGCTGGCGGGCGCCCATGCCGAGGGGCATGCCGGCTTCCTCGCCAATGCGCTGCGCCTGCCCTCGGCCCGGCGCGAGGAAGCGGCGGCGGCGGAGCATGCGCGCTCGCTGCTCGCCCTGCTCGACCTCGAGACGGTGGCCGACGTGCCGGTAGCGGCGCTGCCCTTCGGCACGCAGAAGCGCGTGGAGATGGCTCGCGCCCTGATCGGCAAGCCGAAGCTGCTGCTGCTCGACGAGCCGGCCGGCGGGCTGAACCATGGCGAGGTGGACGGGCTCGCCCAGCTGCTGCGCGACATCAAGCGGAATTTCGAGCTCAGCATCCTGCTCGTCGAGCACCACATGAACCTCGTCATGCGCGTCTCCGACAAGGTCGTGGCGCTCGATTTCGGCAAGAAGATCGCGGATGGGACGCCGGATGAGGTGCGCAACGACCCCGAGGTGATCCGCGCCTATCTTGGGGCGGAGGCCGCCGCGCATGCTGCTTGAGGTCAAGGGCCTGCAGGCGGGCTACGGGCAGACGCATGTGCTGCATGGGCTCGACTTCGTCGTGGAGGATGGCGGCGTGACGGCGCTGCTCGGCGCCAATGGCGCGGGCAAGACGACGACGCTGCGCGCCATCTGCGGCATGGTAAGGACTGAGGGCGACATCACCTTCCTCGGCGAGCGCGTCACCGGCCGGGCGACGGAGGACATCGCGCGGCGCGGCCTCGCCCATGTGCCGGACGGGCGCGGCACCTTCATGGAGCTTTCGGTCGAGGAAAACTTCCGCCTCGGCGCCTATGTCCGGCGCGACGGCGAGGTGCGGGCCGACTTCGAGCGGATGTTCGAGTGGTTCCCGCGCCTCAAGCAGCGCTGGCGGCAGCAGGCGGGCACGCTCTCGGGCGGCGAGCAGCAGATGCTGGCGATCGCCCGCGCGCTGCTGCTGCGGCCGCGGCTGCTGCTGCTCGACGAGCCGAGCTTCGGCCTCGCGCCGCTGATCGTGCAGGAGATCTTCGGCATCATGCGGCGCATCCGCGAGGAGAGCGGCGTCGGCATCCTGCTGGTCGAGCAGAATGCCAACCTGGCGCTGGAGCTCGCCGACCGGGCCTATCTGCTGGAGACGGGGCGCATCGTCGTCTCCGGCCCCGCCGCCGAGATCCGCGAGGACGAGGCCGTGCGCCGGTCCTATCTGGGGTATTGAGAGCATGGACGGCTTCGCCCACCAGATCATCGCCGGCATCGCCACCGGGGGCATCTATGCCTCGGTCGCGCTGGCGCTGGTGATGATCTACCAGGCCACGCACCATGTGAACTTCGCGCAGGGCGAGATGGCGACGCTCTCCACCTTCATCGCATGGTCGATGGTCGAGGCGGGCTTTCCCTACTGGGTCGCCTTCGCCGCCACGGTGCTGGTCTCCTTCGTCATCGGCGTCCTGGTGGAGCGGCTGCTGATGCGGCCGGTGCAGAACGCGCCGGTGCTGACGCATGTCGGCGTCTTCATCGGGCTGCTGCTCATTGTCGGCAACATGACGGGGTGGATCTTCGGCTACACGACGAAGGTGTTCCCGAGCCCCTTCACCAGCAGCGGGCCGCTGATGGGGGGCCTCATCTCGGCGCATGAGCTGGGCAGCACGGCGGTGACGCTGGTGGTGCTGATCCTCGTCTTTCTCTTCTTCCGCTACACCTCGCTCGGCCTTGCGATGCGGGCGGCGGCCTACAACCCGCGCTCGGCGCGGCTGGTCGGCATCCGCGTCGGCTGGATGCTGGCGCTGGGCTGGGGGCTGGCGGCGGCGATCGGGGCCGTGGCGGGGATGATGGTGGCGCCCGTCGTCTTCCTCGACCCGACCATGATGACCGGCATCCTGCTCTATGCCTTCGCCGGCGCCCTGATCGGCGGGATCGACAACCCGCTCGGCGCCGTCATCGGCGGCTTTGCGGTCGGCGTGCTGGAGAACCTGGCCGGGGCCTATGTGGTCGGCACCGAGCTGAAGCTGACCGTCGCCTTGGCCATCATCATCGGCGTGCTGGTCGTGCGGCCCTCCGGCCTGCTCGGTCGCGTCGTCACCAGCAGGGTGTAAGGGCCATGAGTGCAAGCGAGGATGTGGCGATCCCCGGGACCATTCCGCAGGCGGTGCCGGTCCAACGCGGACTGGCCGGGTGGCAGCTGGCGCTGGTGGTGGCGGGCGGGCTCGTGGTCGCCATTGCGCCGGCCTTCGTGCTGGAGAGCTTCCCGCTTTTCCAGCTGACCATGGCGGTGATCATGGGCCTGGCGGTGCTCGGGCTGAACATGGTGACCGGCTTCAACGGGCAGATCTCGCTCGGCCACGGCGCCTTCTTCGCCCTCGGCGCCTATGCGACGGCGATCCTGATGTCGCATCTCGACTGGTCCTTCTGGGCGACTTTGCCGTTCTCCGCCGCGGTCTGCGGGCTCGTCGGCTACGGAATCGGCTTTCCGGCGCTCAGGCTCGGCGGGCTCTACCTGGCGCTGACGACCTTCTCGCTCGCCGTCGCCGTGCCGCAGATCCTCAAGCACAAGTCGATCGAGGACTGGACGGGGGGCGTGCAGGGCCTGTTCCTGGTGAAGCCGGATGCGCCGGGCTGGCTGCCGGTGACGCTGACGGCCGACCAGTGGATGTATTTCGTCGCGGTCGGCGTCTCGGCCGTGTGCTTCCTGCTCTGCTGGAACCTCATCCGCGGCCGCATCGGCCGGGCGCTGATGGCGACGCGCGACCACCCGACGGCCGCCGAGGCGATGGGGATGGACACGGCGACGCTGAAGACGCGGGCCTTCGCCGTCAGCGCCATGGTGACGGGCATCGCGGGATCGCTCTCGGCGGTCGCCGTGGAGTTCGTGGCCCCCGACAGCTTCAGCCTGATGGTCTCCATCACCCTCTTCGTCGGCATGGTGGTGGGCGGCGTCGCCTCCATCCTCGGCTCGCTCTTCGGCGGGCTCTTCGTGCTCTTCGTGCCGAACATCGCCGAGGCGATCTCCAAGGCGGCGCCGGGGGTGATCTACGGCATCCTGCTCATCGCCTTCCTCTTCATCCTGCCGGATGGTTTCGCCGGGCTGCTGCGGCGCATTGCCGGGCGGCTGCGTCGGCGGGGCTGACGGCCAAAAGACCGGGACCGCAACACATGACCCTGCATCGCCGTGCCGTGCTGACAGGGGGCATCGCCGCCCTCGCCCTGCCCAACCTCGCGCCCGCGCAGGAGGCGCCGGGCGTGACGGCAAACGAGATCCGCATCGGCAGCACCAATGCGCTGTCGGGGCCGGCCTCCTCCTACTCGGTCATCTCGCGCTGCCTTGCGGCGATGTTCAAGCGGGTGAACGACCAGGGCGGCATCGCGGGGAAGCAGATCAACTTCATCGTCTATGACGACGGCTACGCGCCGCCGCGGACGCTGGAGCAGACCAGGCGGCTGGTGGAACAGGACAAGGTCGCCTTCCTCTTCAACCAGCTCGGCACGCCGACCAACAGCGCCATCCACCGCTACGTCAACCAGCGGAAGGTGCCGCATCTCTTCCTCGCCACCGGCGCGGACAAGTGGGCGCAGCCGCAGGAATATCCCTGGACCATCGGCTGGCAGCCCAGCTACCGGACCGAGGCGCAGATCTACACCAAGTACATCCTCGAGCAGCGGCCACAGGCGAGGATCGGCGTGCTCTACCAGAACGACGACTTCGGCAAGGACTATGTCAACGGCGTGCGGGACGTGCTGGGGCCCCGCTTCGACAGCATGGTGAAGCTCGCCTCGCACGAGGCGACGGATGCGACGATCGACAGCCAGATCGTCACCCTCCAGGGCGCGGGCATCGATGCGCTGGTCTGCGGCATCATCCCGCGCTTCGCCGCGCAGGCGATCCGCAAGGTCTACGACATCGGCTGGAAGCCGGCGCTGATGTTCATGAGCAACGTCTCGATCTCCGGCGCCGTGGTCATGCAGCCGGCGGGGCCCGAGAAGGGCATCGGCCTCATCACCTCCGACTACCGGAAGGACCAGTCGGACCCGGCCTGGGCGGATGATCCGGGCATGAACGAGTGGCGCGACTTCATGCGGCGCTACATCCCGGACGGGGAGCTCGGCGACAACAACTACACCTATGGCTACGGCGCCGGCAGCACGATGATCCAGGTGCTGAAGCAATGCGGCAGCAACTTCTCGCGCGAGAATGTCATGAAGCAGGCGACGAGCCTCGCGCCGCTCGAGATCGGCACGCTGCTGCCTGGCGTGAAGGTGGCGACGACCGCAGCCAACTACTACCCGATCCGCCACATGCAGCTGCAGCGCTGGGACGGCAAGTCCTGGGCGCGCTTCGGCGGGGTGATCGAGGGCGCCAACGTGTAACAGGCAGGGAGCGGGGCGGATGCGGATGCGCGGCAGACGGCAGGTCCTGGCGACGGCGGCAGCGGGCCTCGCCCTGCCCGCCCTTGCCCGGGCCGAGGAGGTGGTGGGCGTCACCGCCGGCGAGATCCGCATCGGCAACATCATGCCCTATAGCGGGCCGAACAGCGCCTATGGCGTCATCGGCCGGACGGAGCAGGCCTTCGTCCGCATGCTGAACGAGACGACCAGCTTCGCTGGGCGGAAAATCAACTACCTCAGCTATGACGACGGCTTCAGCCCGCCGAAGACGGTGGAGCAGGCGCGGCGGCTGATCGAGCAGGACAAGGTCGCCTTCCTGTTCAACCCGCTCGGCACGCCGACCAACAGCGCCATCCAGCGCTATTGCAACCAGCGCAAGGTGCCGCAGCTCTTCGTCGCAACGGGTGCGGATAAGTGGGGGAACTGGCAGGAATTCCCCTGGACCATGGGCTGGCAGCCCAGCTACCGGACCGAGGCGCAGATCTACGCCAAGCACCTGCTCGCCGAGCGGCGGGACTTCAAGCTGACGATCGTCTACCAGAACGACGATTTCGGGAAGGACTACATCGCCGGCATGCGCGATGTGATCGGGGCCGAGCGCTTCGACCGGACCGTCAAGACCGCCTCCTTCGAGATCACCGACCCGACGCCGGACAGCCAGATCCTTTCGCTCCAAAGCAGCGGCGCGGATGTGCTGATGATCGCGCTCGGGCCCAAGGCGGCGGCGCAGGCGATCCGCAAGGTGCACGACATCGGCTGGCAGCCGCTGCGCTATCTCACCAATGTCTCGCTCTCGGTCGGCGCCGTCATGCAGCCGGCGGGGGCGGAGAAGGGCATCGGCACCATCACCTCCGGCTATCTGAAGGAGCAGGGCGATCCCGCCTGGCGGGACGATCCGGGGATGGGCGAGTTCCGTGCCTTCCTGAAGCAGTGGATGCCGGAGGCGGACCCGGCCGATTCCAACGTCGTCTACGGCTTCGCGCTCGGCCTCACGCTGCGGCAGGTGCTGGCGCAATGCGAGGGCAACTTCTCGCGCGAGAACATCCTGCGCCAGGCGGCCGGCCTGCGGGGCGTGGCGCTGCCGGTGCTGCTGCCGGGCATCGCGCTGGAGACGGGGCCGCAGGACTACCGGCCGATCCAGAAGATGCAGCTGCAACGCTGGGATGGCGCCTCCTGGGTCCGCTTCGGCGGCCTCATCGAGGGCGCGACCGTCTAGAAGACCACCAAGGGAGAGACGATCCATGATGCCGACGCGACGCCTTCTGCTTGCGGCCGGGGCCGCGAGCCTTGCCGCCCCCGCCATCGCCCGCGCGCAGGAGACGCCCGGCGTCACCGCGAGCGAGATCCGCATCGGCAACACCATGCCCTATAGCGGCCCGGCGAGCGCCTATGGCAGCATCGGCCGCTCCCACCAGCATTTCTTCAGGATGGTCAACGAGCAAGGCGGCATCGCCGGGCGGAAGATCAACTTCATCACCTATGACGACGGCTACAGCCCGCCCAAGACCGTGGAGCAGGTGCGTCGCCTGATCGAGCAGGACAAGGTCGCCTTCCTGTTCAACCCGCTCGGCACGGCGAGCAACAGCGCCATCCTGCGCTACGTCAACCAGCGCAAGGTGCCACACCTCTTCCTCTCGACCGGCGCCGACAAGTGGGGGAACTACCAGGAGACGCCCTGGACGATGGGCTGGCAGCCCAGCTACCGGACCGAGGCGCAGATCTACATGAAGCACATGCTGGAGCAGAAGCCGGATGCGAAGCTGGCACTGCTCTACCAGAACGACGATTTCGGCAAGGACTACGTCACCGGCGTCAAGGACATCCTCGGCTCCCGCTACGACAGCATCGTCAAGCCGGTCTCCTACGAGGCGACGGACCCGACCATCGACAGCCAGGTGGTCTCGCTGCAGGCCAGCGGCGCGGATGTGCTGCTGACGGCGGCGACGCCGAAATTCGCGGCCCAGACCATCCGCCGCGTCGCCGATCTCGGCTGGAAGCCGCTGCACTACCTCACCAACGTCTCCATCTCGGTCGGCACGGTGATGGAGCCGGCGGGGCCGGAGCGCGGCGTCGGCATCATCACCTCGGCCTATCTCAAGGACCCGACGGATCCGGGCTGGGCCAATGACGCGGGCATGAACCAGTGGCGGGCCTTCATGCAGAAATACATCCCCGACGGGGACATGAAGGATGGCAGCTTCCCCTTCGCCTTCGGCGTCGCCACGACGTTGATGCAGGTGCTGAAGCAGTGCGAGGGCAATTTCGCGCGCGAGAACATCATGCGCCAGGCCGCCAGCCTGAAGAATCTCGAGATCCCGACGCTGCTGCCGGGCGTCCTGGTGAACACCGCGCCGGACAATTTCCATCCGATCCGGCACATGCAGCTGCAGAAGTGGAGCGGCAGCACCTGGGAGCGGTTCGGCAACGTAATCGAGGGAGCGAAGGTCTAGCCTTCGCCACCTCCGCCCGCATCACCCGGCCTGCGGCGTGATGCGGGTGATCTTGGTGCCGTTCAGGGCGAGTGCCGCCATCAGCCCCTCCTGGTTGAAGGTGATGGCGTAGACCGGCTCGGTCAGGGTGGTGGTGGAGGCATTGGCCTGCAGCCCGCGGTCCAGCGCCACCACGGTCGGGCCGGTGCCGACCTCCCAGCCGTCGCGCTGGCGCAGGGCGGCGATGGCCTGCTCCGTCATGAAGAACATGGCGAGGCCGGCCGACTGCGCCCCGGCGAGGAGGCCGAGCGAGAGGCCGGCGATGGAGTAGTAGCCCTCGGTCCGCTCGCCGCGCACCACCGCGCCCTCGCCGTACTGCCCGCCGACGATGAAGCCGCCGCTGATGATGCGCGGGAAGACCAGCACGGCATGGGCCTGATGCAACAAGGTCTGGGTCTGCGGCAGGGCGCGCAGGCGGACCAGCGCGGCGGCGACATCGGCATCGATCTCGCGCCGGGTGTCGGCTGCGGCGGGGCGCGGGGCGGCGAGGGTGCCGGCAGCGGCGCCAGCCAGCAGGGCCGAGAGGGAACGTCGGGATACAGCGGTCATGGCGGCATCGGCCTCCGTGGTTTTGCTGCGGCGCAACGCCGGGCGGCGAGGGCGGGTTTCGTGACGGAATGAAACCCGGACTAGTGTTCTGACTCCAACACTTGTTTCCCTCGACGGACCTTGTCGAGAATGTC
>NZ_JCACHU010000003.1:0-13135 GCF_059504005.1 Belnapia sp.
AACCGACGAAGCCTGCAAGCAGATCAGTGGGTTAAGAGTTGTTCAGGGCCGACTACTTGGCTGGTAAAAGAAGGCTTGGCGCACCAACGATCACTTTTGTGCAGCCATCGCAGGCTCCCGGCGTTGCCAGTGATCCCGGGCGTTGGGAGGCTGGATGCGGAACCGGGGTAGAATGGCGGACAAGGATCAGGGCGCGGGTTCAGGGCAGCGGTCGCGTGGAGCCTCGGCCGCCGGGTGCAGTTCGGGTGGACTAGTAGCCGGCGGTCACGAGGTCACCTCGGTTGACCTCACAGGCGACCCGGGGCTGAGCAGTTGGCAGAAGGTCACCGCTGCCCGCTCTGGCGTGGACGACTGCGGCGGCGTGTTTCTCGCCGCTGTTGAAATGACACCAATGCCCATGCTCCTGACTGACCCGCGGTTGCTGGACAACCCAATCGTCCTCGCCAATGCCGCCTTCCTCGATCTTACCGGCTATGCCCGCGAGGACATCCTTGGGCGCAACTGCCGTTTCCTCCAAGGCGCGCTCACCAGCCGGGACACCGTGCGCCAAATCCGGACCGCCCTGGCTGAGCGGCGCCCGATTGCGGTCGAGATACTGAACTACAAGCGGGACGGCACCCCCTTCTGGAATGCCCTGTTTATCGGCCCAGTCTTCGGTCCGGATGGCAAACTCCTCCACTTCTTCGCGTCGCAGTTCGATGCAACGCCGCGCCACGACGTGGAGGATGCGCTGCGACAGGCGCAGAAGATGGAGGCGATTGCGCAACTGGCGGCAGGGCTGGCGCACGATTTCAACAACACCCTTCAGGTCGTGCTTGGCAACCTCAAGCGCGCTGAGACACGCCTGCCAAACGAGCCTGAGGCGTTGAAACCGCTTGAGCGCGCACGGCAGGCAGCCCGGCATGCGGCGACACTGACCCAACAACTCCTGACCTTCGCTCGCCGAACACGGCTCGAAGCGCGTCCGGTCATCCTCAACACAGTGCTGTCGGAGATCGGCGATGTGCTGTCACGCACCCTCGGCGATGGCCTGGAGCTACGCTACGACCTCGACCCCGGTCTCCCGCCATGTGCCGTTGACCCGGCGCAGGTCGAGGTGGCACTGCTGAACCTGCTGGCGAACGCGCGTGACGCCATGCCGAAAGGCGGTCGGGCGACCATAAGAACCGGGACGGTGACGCTGGACGAGGCAGCCGTCCTCTCCGGGGGCGACGGGCTGAAGCCGGGCCGCTACGTGCTGCTGAGCGTCGAGGATGAGGGGCCAGGAATGCCGCCAGACGTTCTGGCGCGCTCCACTGAGCCCTTCTTCACCACCAAGACCGGCAAGCGCGGCCTTGGCCTCGCAACCGTCCACGGCTTTGTCCGCCAGTCCCGCGGGCGGCTGGAAATCGTCAGTCCGCCGGGCCGTGGAGCGAGTGTGCGCATATTCCTTCCCCTGGCGTCGGGCGACCCACTGGCCCTACCACAGCCCACGAACGACAAGGACGTGCTGCACGACCGGTGCCCCGGCGGGACCGTGACAATCCTCGCCGTGGACGATGATGCGGGCGTGCTTGAACTTGCGGTGCATCAACTGACGACCCTTGGCTACCGGGTGCTTTCGGCACGGAGCGGGGAGGAAGCGCTGGAGGTGCTGGGGCGGGCAGGCGAGCAGGTGGACCTGTTGTTCACCGATATCTCCATGCCGGGCGGCATGAACGGCCTCGTGCTGGCGGAGCAGGCGCGGGCTATGTGCTCCGGCATCGCCGTTCTGCTTGCGACCGGCTACAGCGACGACCTCATGGTGCAGCAGAGGCCGACCCAGGGTGCCGAAGTCCTCAGCAAGCCCTATAGCCAGACCGATCTTGCAAGCCGTGTACGCGCCGCCCTGAACAGCCGCGGTGGTCGGAGCCTCGATCCGGGATCGTCAGGGTGAGGCCAAGCTTGTTTTGGCCTTTGTCCGACAGGCAGCATAGCCTTTCGGGATTGTGGCTGCCATCAAAGGGTTAGCCAGCCCCCGCTTGCGTATAGCGTGTAAGTCAGCAGCCACCTATTCGCTCCTTTGAATGGCCCCGATCGCGAATCACCAAAGCAATGCTGGTTCACCGCACCCACGCTGGAGGCAATGAACGTCAAGCTACCGTTAACTTGGTTGAGCAATCTCTGTTTCGGAGGCGCGCATTCGTCCGAGTTCCCGCGGAGGCCGAGCGCTTTTCGCGGCTCTATGCCGAGGGACAACAACCCTGGTTTTCCTGTCTTTTTGCTACGCATTGGACCGAGATGATGCGGGCCGCCGAACAGCGAGTGTCACATAGCCTGAATGCGCCAAGTATAGAGCAAGCTCGCGGGCAGCGGATCAGGGGCAGGTGAAGGACGGCAGGCCATCTCAGCCGGGCAGCAATCCGGGTCGGCCGGTCGCCAAGATGATGGCGCCGGCTCTTGGCTTGCGCGCACACCTCGTTGCGCTCATCCTCGCCGTTCTGCTGCCTTCGCTCGCCCTCGGTGCGGCAACCGCATGGCACATGGCCGGCAACTATCGGGCCGCCTCGGAGGAGCGCCTGTCTGCCACGGTGGGCGCCATGGCCCTCGCCGTTGATCGGGAGTTGGAGGCCCGCAGCGCGGCCCTGGGGGTACTGGCAGCCTCCCCGCTGCTGGACAAACCGGACGGTGACCTGGGCGCCTTCGGTACCCAAGCGCGGCGGGTTGCCGAAGCCATAGGATCGTTAATCGTCCTCATTGGCCCAGACTTGCACATAAGAACTCACACGGGCCGCCCGTTGGGGATGCCGTTGCCGGCGATCAACGCAGCCGAGACCGCGCGTGTTGCCCTGGCAACCGGGCGCCCGGTCGTGAGCGACCTCATCACCGGCTCGGTGTCCGGCACGCCGCTCGCGGCTGTGGTGATCCCTGTCCAACGGGACGGCCGTAGCGTAGCGCTCCTTGCAACACCGCTTGGAGCCCCGCGGCTGTTAACCCTGCTCGCGACGCCCGGGGTTCTGTCGGGCGACGCCTTCGCTACCCTCAGTGACAGCCGCAATATCGTCGTGGCGCGGTCGCGCGCCTCTCAGGAGTTCATGGGTCGCCCGGTGCCGGACTGGTTTACCCAGGCATCGGCTGGACGGGACGCAGGCATCGTCGAAGGAACCGCGCTGGAAGGCCAAGCAGTCATTTTGGCCTTCCGGCGCCTCGCCAGCGCGCCCGGATGGACGGTGACAATCGCCCTGCCGCTGGCCGCCCACCGTGCAAGCTGGCAGCGGCCCCTCCTCGCTCTTGCAGCGGGCGGCACGGCAACCTTCCTGGCAGCACTCGCCGCCGCGGCATGGTTGGGCCGGCGCATACTCCGGCCCGTTCGCGTCCTAACCCGGCAAGCCGAGGCGGTTGCGGCGTCTGGAGGAGACGCACATGTGGGCGGGGATGAACCTGCGGGTATCGCTGAGTTCGAGCGGCTTCGGCTGTCGATGCAGCGAGCCGACACGGTGCTCCGGGACCGAGCGGCCGAGATTGCGGCAGGCGAGGCACGGCTGCGGGCCGTGGTGGAGACGGCGGCGGACGCCATTGTGGTGATGAGCGAGACAGGCATCATCCAGTCCTTCAACCGCGCTGCCGAGAGCATCTTCGGCTATGCCGAAGCCGAGGTCATTGGCCGCAATCTGTCCAGTTTGATGCCGACCGAACATGCCGAACAGCACGATGGCTATCTCGCCACCTACCGCAGGACTGGCGAGAAGCGCATGATCGGCGTCAGGCGAGAAGTCGAGGGCCGCCGCAGGGACGGTGCGCTTGTCCCGCTTGATCTGGCCATTGCCGAGTGGCGGGATGCCGGCGGGCGGCGGTTCTTCACCGGCATCATGCGCGACATCTCGGCACGCAAGGCTGATGAGGTCCGCCGGACACTGCTTGCACGGGAGGTGGACCACCGTGCCAAGAATGCCCTGGCAGTGGTTCAGTCGGTGATACGCCTCACCCCGCGGGACCAGCCCGAGAACTTCGCTACCTCGGTCGAGGCGCGCGTAGCCGCGCTGGCGCGAGTACATTCCCTGCTTGCCACCGGGGGGTGGTCAGGTGCCGACCTGCGCACGGTGGCGGAACGGGAGTTGGCGCCCTACACGCCTATGGCCCGCGGGAGGGGTGCGGCCGTCTCGCTCGACGGACCGCCTGTCGTCCTTGCCCCGATCGCCGTGCAGCCGCTTGCGATGGTGCTGCATGAGTTGGCCACCAACGCCGCCAAGCATGGCGCGCTATCCACGCCTGATGGTCGGGTCGAGGTGCGGTGGCGTGCGGGACGCCGGGCGGGCGAGGACGGACTGCTGCGGCTTCGGTGGGCAGAAAGCGGCGGGCCGGAAGTCCGCGGCGCCCCTGCGCGTCGCGGCTTCGGCATCCGGGTAATCGAGACCACCATCCGCGGCCAGCTTGGCGGCTCCGTCGAGCCGCGCTGGGAGCCGACCGGCCACGTCGTCGAGACCGCAATCCCACTCTCGCGTGCCGTCGGCGCGGCGGCGGCAGCCTCGGTCGTTGCCGGCTAGGAGCACCCTTCGTCATCCTCCCCGGTGGATGGTCTTCTGACAATGACCACGCCGGCTTCGCCAGCGAAATCCGGGACAACCACTGAGCCGAAAGCCGATTGCTGCTCAATCCAATTAGTGCTATTCTGAAATAGTTATCTCTGCTCCTCTCGCTCAACTTGCAGGTACATCAGTCGTGCCGACGGAGCCGCCCGCCTCGATGGCCAACCCAAGCCTCGGAGGCCGCCATGTCCTTGTCGTCGAGGACGAGGCCTTGATCGCCATGCTGTTGCAAGACGTGCTGGAGGATGCTGGCTGCACGGTGACAGTGGCGCATGATGGACGCAGTGCCCTGGACGCCGCTGGGCCGGGTGCGGCGCGCTTCGACGCCCTCGTCATTAACCTCGGTCGGCCTAACCTGAACGGCACCAAGGTCATAGCCCGCCTCCGCGTCGCCCGACCCTCGCTGCCCGTGCTGATCGTCACTGGCTCCGTGCTGACGGAACGGGATGGCCCGCCAGGGTTCCTGCTCGGTGGGGGACCCACAGCGGTGATGCTGAAGCCGTTCGGCCCGGACGCACTGGTCGAAATGTTGGCGGGCCTAGTTGCGGAGGCAGAGTGAGTTAGCGGGCGGGGTCTGGGAGGCTAGCAACAAGCGTGCGTCGTCGGGTTCCTGCATCAGCCACGCTCCTCGGACAACGGGCAGTGCCATTACGGTCCCCCAACTCCGCTTCACCTCTCGCCGCGGGTAATCCCGGGCTACCGCAGAAAGCTGGCTGGTGACGGCTCCACATTCGGTATGATCTGCGCCTCGGCCGATGCCGGACCGGCGACCGGCGCCCTTGGCTGCGATGATGGCCATCGGTCGTGTTCCAGGGTGAACTTCGACTGGGGTAACGCACTACGAGGCCTCCACGCCATTGCGGCAGGGCGCCGTTTCCTCAAGCTTTCCGAACCGGCTCCCGATCGGCCTGTTACGCCCCTGGGAATGGGGGTATGCTGCCGAATGGAAACAATCATCCGGCGACCATTGGTGAGCGCCGAGGCCGACCGTCTCGCTGCGCTGCGCCGTTACGACATTCTCGACACGCCTCCGGACGGCGCCTTTGATCGCATTACCTCTCTGGCAGCGGACCTGTTCTCGGTCCCGATCGCCATCGTCAGCCTCGTCGATCACGACCGCATCTGGTTCAAGTCACGCCACGGCCTCAACGTGGAGCAGATCGGGCGCGACCTCGGCCTGTGCGCCTCGGCCATCCTGCAAGTCGAGCCATGGGTGCTGACCGATGCACGGGTCGATGCCCGCGCGCTTGCCAACCCGCTGGTCGCGGGCGAGTTCGGCCTGCGCTTCTACGTCGGCGCGCCGCTACGGACGCAGGACGGCTTCAATCTCGGCACGCTTTGCGTCATCGACCGCGAGCCGCGGCCGGTGACCGAGCGGCAGATCGCCCACCTCAAGCACCTCGCCGCGCTGGTCATGGACCAGATGGAGCTTCGCCTGTCGGCCCGGCGCGCCGTCGCCGACCTGTCGCGGGCAGTCGAGGAGAAGGAGGCGGCTCTGCGGCGGGCCGAGTTGATGGCGAAAGAGATCGACCATCGGGTGATGAACAGCCTGCAACTGACCTCCGCCCTGCTGCGGCTGCAAGGGCATGCGCTCGGGGACACAGAGGCCGCGGCACAGTTGGCCTTGGCCGCCAGCCGGGTCGCGGCTGTGGCGCGGGTGCACCAGCACCTCTACGTGGGCAATGGCGACGGCGCCATCGACTGCCGCGCCTACCTCCGGCGGCTGTGCGACGATCTCTCAAACACGCTGCGGCCCGACCAAGGGTCGATCTCCGTTGATGTCGTCGATGCCGCGCTCCCGACCGCCAGGATCGTTCCCCTCGGGCTGATCGTGGCCGAACTCGTGGCCAACGCCACCAAGCACGGGGCGGGCTGCATCAGCGTCTCGCTCGAACGTACCTCCCCGGACGAATACGCGCTGTCGGTTTCGGATGAGGGCACGGGGCTGCCAGTGGGGTATGATCCCGGCGCGACCAGCGGCCTCGGCATGCGGGTGATCTCCACCCTGGTCGGGCAACTCCGCGGGCGGCTGAGCTTCGGGGCGAACGGCGGCGGCCCGGGAGCAAAATTCACGGTGGTTTTCCCGGCCACGGGCTGACCCGCGTCAGCGCGGGCCACGGACCGAGGCCGGGGTGGTAGTCGCGCGTCGCGTGTCGAGGCTGCGGTCATGCCGGAGGTCAGGCGTCGTCGGCCTCGCGGCCCGTGCGGGCGAGCATCGTAACGGCAAGCGCAGGCGCTCTCGCTCGAAGCGGATGTCCGCGCCCCCTCGGCCGTAAGCCGAATTCCCATGCACTGCGGGACCGCGGGTACGCGGTAACCATACTCTGCGACGGCGATGTCACTGCCGCGGCCCGACCAATACGCTGCCTGTCCCGGCCGGCCCAAGGTGAACCCAATCTGCTGACTCAGAGAATTTCGTACATCCGGTAGCTCACGCCGTCAGGCAGCCTCTCGCCGACCCCGATTGCGATGACGCTATTGAGCCAAGCGTATTGCGGCGCGGATGTCTCGAATGTCGGAACAACGCGAAAGTAGTATTCGTCGGAAACGACGGCCTCTCCGCGAGCCAAACGCGCCTGCACCTCTGGAGTAGCTCTGCGCAGACCTGTCTGGCGGAGATAAATCAGGGCACCGTCATCTGTCCGAAGCGTGGCCCGCACATCGAGTTCGACAACGCCATCGGGCCTGATGATCAACCAGTCGCCACCTTCTGGCAGGACTTCGCCGCGCAAGCGTGGCCCCTCGAACGATCCGCCAGTCACGGCAAAGAAGCGACGGTTTCCGCGCGGCGTTCCGCCTATCTCTCGTGGCGGCGCCACTGTGCCGGTGAGCGTGCACAGGAAGTCACTCTTGAGTTCGATCATCGCAGTCCCCTTGGTCGGACATTGTGTCTCGCCCGTCACTCTGGCGACGCACTGCTTCGAATGCCAAGAGCATCATGGTTCGCCAAGGCCATGGCGCCAAAATAACCCTGCTCCACCCTCCGAACCGGCTCCCGTTCCCGAGCGTTGCCCGATCCGCCGCCGCTTTGCGCGCAATGGAGCCCCCGAATGCAACTCCTCACCCGAATCCCGGCATTCGATCCGAATGGCGACCTCAACGTCGTCATCGAAACGCCGAAGGGCAGCCATAACAAGTACGCCTACGACGAGGAGTTCGGCGCCTTCCGCTTCAAGGCGGTGATGCCGGAGGGCAACCTATTCCCTCACGACTTCGGCTTCATCCCTTCCACGCTTGGAGAGGACGGCGACCCGCTCGACGTTCTGGTCCTGCTCGACGTGCCGCTTCCCGTGGGCTGCCTGCTTTCGGCACGGCCACTCGGCGTGATCGAGGCGGAGCAGCAGGAGCGGGACGGCAAGATGGAGCGTAACGACCGCCTCCTCGCGGTCGCCACCAAGGCGCGCACGCATGCCCATGTCCACAGCCTCGACGACCTGCGGCCCGGCCTGTTGGACGAGATCGAGGCGTTCTTCGGCCACTACAACGCCCTGAGCGGGCGTAGATTCACGCCTGTCGGCCGAGGCGGCCCCGAGCGAGCGCGCGCGCTCGTCGAGGCGGGCATCGCAGCGCGCAAGAAAGGCGAGTGAACCAGGGTAGGCCGTGCCGCCCGGCTGCCGGTACCGTGGCCAAGAAGGGCGTCTCGGCAGCTTGTCTGCCGCGGCGTATGGGCGGGCGCGCATCACCTGCATGACCGAGGGGCGGCGAATCGCTGCTCACCGCTGTTCTGCCCCTCGCGTCTCCAGCCTCTCGCCCCCGACCCGATCCATTTCGACGATGTAAACCATCCCGTGTCAGTGGTCGGTTGCCTGCTGTTCGCTGCGGGCGGAACCAGCTTCATCGTTAACCATCTATCCTTCGCAATCCGGCGCCTGCACGATGTTGAGGTATCTGGCTGACACATGCTCTGAACCGTCGGCGTCAGCCTTGCTGCCAACGCGATCGCCAGCAACAATGTCTCGGCCGCCCGCGGCCGCTCTGCTAAGCCTTATGGGTATCACGCCCTGTTTGTGGCTGACCTTCTATGAGGGGACCTTCCGGAGTGCGCTTTCCGGGACCATCGCTAGCGGCTCGGACACCGGCAGCATGAGGCAGTAGGTCAGGCGCTACTGAGGCACGCAAGGGCGTCCCGTGATCCGGCAGAGATGCCCGTTGAAGATGTCCGTCCCGGCGACGAGAACAGGCTATGCTTGACCCGGATTCAGACTTCGGGGAGCCAACACGATGGACATCATCGACCATGCGAGCCAGCCACTCGACGAGTGGCGCGCCGGGGTGATGACGCGCATGCTCGTGTCGGCCCTGACTGGCGCGGAGCACCTGTCCGTGTTCGAGCAGTTCTGCGATCCCGGCAGCGGAGCCCCCACCCACCTCCACGCCGTGGAGGAGGTGCTGACGGTGCTGGACGGGACGGCGGAACTCTGGCTCGACGGAGAGCGAGCGACGCTCACCACCGGTCAGTCCGTGGTTGTGCCAGCCGGACGCAAGCACGGCTTCCGGAACTCCGGGCCAACGACGCTGCACGTGCGCGCGACGCTGGCCGCGCCGATCTTCGAGGCGTGGTTCCACGGCGAGACCGAGGCGCGGCGGCGCTGGCTGCCTCAGCCCTCCTCGCCGTCCGGCTCGTCATCCCGTGAGGCGCCGCCCCCTCAGGGCTGATGCCCCGCTCCGGGCGGGCAGAACGAGCCGCAAGGTTGCCTTCGTACGCCCCTACATCCTTCGGCTCTGGTGGGTTACGCGCCCCGATGCGGTGGCGCGATTGCGCGCCCATCGTTGGAGCGGCGGTCGCCATGCGGCAGTTGACCGGCTCGGTGGCCCGGCGACGTGGGACTACGGCCCACCGTCCCTCTACCAGCCGCGCCCGCCGAGCCGTCCGGCATTAGCCCTACAGGCGTGTCTCCCTCATGCAGCCGTGACCCCAATTTCCTTCCCAGAATTCCGAATCCGAGTATCACCGTTGTATGCCCGACATGCGGACCGAAACCCCGACCGAGCGCGCGCCGATGCTCCTCGTGTACGGCGACCTCGCCGGGCGGATGGCCGCGCTCGTGCGTACCCGGCCCGCGCTCATCGCCCGGCTGATCGTGGCTCCACGGGAGGCCGTCCACGCCATCGACGCCTTCCTCCACCTCGCGCCCGACCTTAGCTGGGCCTGTTGTCGGTGCGCTTCTACGGCGCCGGGACGATCCGCTCGCGCGGCCAGTTCTGCCTCGTCCAGTGGACCGCGGGCGATCTCGGCTGGGTGTCCATCGTGGGCATCTCCCACCCGGAGGGCGGCACCGCCCTGCTAGTCCCGCCATCCCGGCATGCCGGCGCCGGCAACGCGGCGGCCTTCTATGCGCAGCATTACAGCGATGAGTACCGGGCGCACCTCGTCGATCTGAAGGGCAAGGCCGTAGCGCGGGACACCCGCATGGCGGCAGCGCCGTCCACGACGCTTAAGTAGAAAGCCCTAGACTATTTCGCAACTTTATATGTATATGTCTCTTCAGCCCGGCGCCCTCGGTTTTCGGGGGCACCACTGGGCTGAAGCCTACCGCCGGCACCGTTTGAGGTCGGCTTTTCATTCGATGCTTTTTTGAGGACGAAAATGATTCACCGCACCAACGACACCGCCTTTGAGCGGTTGTCGCAGGCAATTTCCGCCTTCGCCGCGACCATGATCCACGACCCGCTGGCCTATCTCGCCGACATCCTCGTGGCCGCCGAACTGGCGCTCCCCGATTGCCCCTCCGCCGACGCCGCCGAGGTGGATGTCATCATCCAGCGGGCTCTGGCCGCGATCGAGACCTACGCCAGCGTCATCGACGACCTCGCCAACGACGGTGGCCGTTAATGGGCCGCTCGATGGACTGGACCAAGGCGAAGCTGCCGGCGCTGCCGCCGGTCGAGCACCGGAAGCTGAAGGCGTTCCGCGCCGACCAGATGCAGAACGCCAGCCGCCCGCAGCCCGTGCGGGTGTTCACCGCGGAGGAGCGTGCCCGCTGGGAAGCGGAGAACCCGGCGCCGCCGGTTGACCTGAAGGCCACCAAGCCGAAGCGCCCTCGCGTCGTGTGGGGGGCGTAATACGCTCGGCCTCATTGAGTGACCTGTGCCCATGGTCGTGATGCGATGGTGGTGATGCGTTCGGGCTGACTGGTGAACCAGTTCCAGGCCTCGGTGCATGCGTCGAGGATGTCGTCGTAGGTCTCGTAGACGCGGTTGGCGAGCTTGTTGGAGCGGAGGTAGGCCCAGACATTTTCCACCGGGTTCAACTCCGGCGCGTAGGGCGGCAGGCGGAGCGGGGTGACGTTGGCCGGTATGCGCAACTTGCCGCCGGTCTGATGCCAACCCGCGCCGTCCATGACGACGACTGCATGGGCACCTTGCGCGACCTGGCTGCTGATCTCGGCGAGGTGCAGGGACATGGTGCGGGCATTGGCGTTGGGCAATACGAGGCCGGCGCCAATGCCACGGGCCGGGCAAACGGCGCCGAAGAGGTAGGCCGAGGCATAGCGGCGATCCTTCGGCGCGGCCGGGCGCGAGCCGCGCGCCGCCCAGATGCGCGTCAGCGTGCCCTGCTGGCCAACCCTGGCCTCGTCCTGCCACCAGATCTCAAGCGGCTTGTCGCGCGCCTTGGATGGCAGGGCGGCGGTTACCAGGGCGGCGAAGTCGGCCTGAAAGACGCTTGTGCCGCAGCGTCATGCCCGGGGTGACGTGGCCGCACAACCAATCGGCGGAAGCCGAGGCGGCGCAGCACATGACCAACGCTCCGCTCGGCCAGCACAACGCCGAACCGCTCAGCAATGGCGCGCGCCAGATCAGCGCGGCGCCAGCGCACCACGCCGTCCTTTGTCGGATCAGGGCCACGGCGCACCCACTCCGCCACCTCCGCCTCCTGCTCGGACGACAGACGCCGCTTCGGCCCGGTCTCGCCCATCCGATCTCGTAAGCCCGCCAAGCCTTCGGCATTGTAGCGATGCACCCAATCGCGCAGCGTCTGCCGATCCATGCCCGCCGCACGGGCCGCGTCCGCCCGCGACTGCCCCTCCAGCACCAGCGCCAAGGCCAACATCCGCCGCGACGCTGCCGCGTCCCGTTCGCGTCCTGCGGCCAGACGCAGCCCCGCCGCGTCCAAATCCGTCCGGCTGATCGCCACTGCCGCCACCATCGCCGCCTCCGCTCACCCGCCAAAGCAGCGAAGCACCATCCCGGCCATATGGGACATCACCTACGAGTCAGCCATCTCGGCCGGGCGTATCAGATGGTTCGTGGTCTCTCCTCCGCGCGTAGCCAGCCGGCTGCCGTCCTCGCCCGCATTGCCGAGATGGTGGACTGCGAACCGTCGCCCAACGGCTGCTGGGACGATCTGCTGGAAGCCATTGAGGAGATGGTGGAGGACAACGCCGCCCAGGCTGAGAGCGCGGCCAGCCGGCAGGCTTACCTGACCGAGCAGCAGGAGCGGATGGCGGAGATGCGGGCACGGCATGCCGCGGAGATGGCTGCCATGCAGGCGCGGGTGGATCAGGCAGTTGCAGCGCTGCATGAGAGCTTTGAGCGGCAGATCGACAGCCTCTCGACCATGGTCGCCCAGCGTGAGGAGATCGCGGCCCTCAAGACTGAGGTGAAGACCGCGGCTCAGGCCAGCAGGCCAAGCTTCGCCCGCGCCAATCAGGTCAGGCGCGAGCGTGCTGATGCCCATGCGGTGGAGATCGATGGGCTGATGGCCTCGCTCATCGCAGAGCATGGTCCCCTCACCGCTCGTCAGCTTGCCGCACGGTTGGATGCCATCCGGCCTCCCGCTCGTGCTGCCCGTTGGTCACCCTCTATGGTGTATCGCATCCGCGGCAGGATGCGCCACATCCGTGCCCGCTTGGAGGAGAGCCATGTCGAAGAAGCGCAGCCCATCGCGGCGTGAGATCGCGGAACTCCAGCAGGAGATCACTGGCCTGCGGATGGACAACATCCTGCTGATGATGCGGGTCATGCAGGCTGAGCAGGAGGTGTTGGCGTTGAAGGCGTTGGCCCTCATCGGCTCAGCAGCTAGTCGTCCTCGCGGGTAATGGGCTCGCCGACGATGAGCGTCATCGCTGCGAACCTATCGGTCTTGAACCGGCGGTTCAGCCGCTCAGCCAGGACGATGCACCAGCCCTTGTTGTTGAACAACGTTTTTCGATATTTTGTGCGGGGATCGTCATAGAGCCGGCGAGTACGCAGGCTGATGGGGACACCATCAAGCGCGACGGCGTAGATGCCCTCGCCGCTGATCACCTCGCCAATGTGGGTCTCTGTCGGGTTGGTCCGCCACATGTGGACCTCGGGTGCGCGTCTCGTCATCGCATATTTACGCGGCGCCATACATCCATCGCGGCGACCTGCTGCCGGCCATCTCTTCGGTCAAGAGGTCCGCGGGCCGAGTGACCGAGTGTCCACCCTATGTATCTTCTCTGTCTCATCGAACCAAAGGTTCATAGAGTGGACACTTGCTTCGCGGCGTGCCCACCAGGGCTCTGACGAGCGATAAAAAAAGCAAGCACGTCAGAGGCTTACGCCTCTTCCTCGTAAGAGGGGCAAAAGCTGTGGCAGCGGTGGGATTTGCCCTTTCCAGGCGGCGG
>NZ_JCACHU010000004.1:0-13116 GCF_059504005.1 Belnapia sp.
TGGCCCAACTGGAACAGGTTGCCTGCCAGCCAACTTTGCCAACCTAGAAAAAAAGCCACGAGGTCGAAAGCCGCGTCTGGAATTTCCTTGGCGGTGGCAACTTCGAACCGGGTGTTGCCCGCCACGCCATGCGCCTCGGCATGCTTCCGAGCGTCTGCAATGGAACCTTCATGGTAGTCATAGCCAACGAAGCGGGAATTCGGGAACGCCTGAGCCATTAGGACGGTGGACCAACCGTGACCGCATCCCACATCGGCCACGTCAGCACCCGCTTCTAGCTTGGCGACCACCCCGTCGAGCGCGGGGAGCCACTGAGACAAGAGGTTGTTTTGGTAGCCGGGGCGGAAGAACCTCGCTGTTGCGCAAAACAGGCACGACGCCTGATCCCCCCATGCGAAGCCGCCACCGTTCTTGAATCTCTCCTGTACTTTCGGCTGTATCTCGGTCTGCGCCGCCATCAGGTCGAAGGCTCCCATCATATAGACGGGGCTGTCCTCGACAGCGAACACCATGGCCTGTTCAGGTGGCAGGCTGAACTGGCCGCTGCCAGGGTCGTAGGCGAGGTAGTCGGATGCGGCTTGGTGCGAGAGCCATTCAAGAAGGTAGCGCTCGTGGACCTTTGCTTGCTGAGCGAGTTGGGCACAGGTCATGGGACCGCGTGTGTGCAAAATCCGATATAGACCTAAGGCATCGCCCATCCGGACCAGCGGCACACTCGCTGCGCCCCCAAGGTCCCCAAGCATCTTGCCAACAAACTGATGTAGCTTGGCGTTGTCGATCGCGCGTGGTGCTGGCGCATGCGTTTCTTCCGACATAGCTGCCTCCGCGATGCATCACGAGTAACTACGTGGAGTTGCGCAACGTGCGGATCGCCTTGGTGAGGCGTCGGCCTCTTGACGCTGTTCCTCCGTAGCGAAACTCTAGCGATCCACTCACGGCTTATGCACGCGGGAACTGCATCCGAAACGGCACACGCGAGCGTTGTGGAACGAGCATGTTCGCGGCTTCCGTCTGACACGGCGCTGTGTACCGCAGTAGGCCATCCGAACTGCTCTACCATTCTCATCGCCGTTGACCCGCGCAGCACGCGGCGAGCAGCATTCCTTGTTCCTCAGGACAACAGGGAGGGGCAAAAATGCACATCATGATCAGCCGCTACGCTGGCGCTGCGGGCATGACCGCGGAAGCAGCACCAAAAGCCCAGCGGGGCCTCGTCCCGTTGCTTAAAGATCAGCAGGGCTTTCTGGGTTATGCGGCCTTGGGCAGTGAACAGGGTGATATCGTCTCCGTCTCCTTCTGGGAGAATGCCACCGCGGCGGCTAACAGCCGCGACAAGATTCGAGAATGGGTGATGGCTAACCTCTCCGGGCTCGGCGAACCGACCGAGCGTTTTCATGGTGAGGTCGGTCCGCATGCCCTCGTGGCACCACAAAGCGGTGGGCAAGGCCAGTCCCTCTACTGCATGGTGAGGAAAACGGAGAATCTGCCCCCCGTAGCAATCTTACGGCCGGTCATTGAGGAGACACTGGCTGCTATCCAAAAGCTCCCCGGTTTCCGAGGAGGATATTTCCAGCGCTCCGCCGACGACCAGACGCGTGGGGCGTCTGTCACGTTCTACGATACCCGCGAGCACGCCATTGCTGCGCACGAAGCCGCTCTGGCTATCATGCACAAGCACCAGCCGCACGTTGCCGCTCGGGTCGCGGCCTCGGGACAGACCGCCGTGCTGGCGATGGCTTAATTACCGGCACGCAAGACAGCAGCGGCGACGCTTGCCCGCTCCGCGTCGCCGCATCATCGTCGGCTTTGGGGTAAGGAGAACAGCCAATGGCAGTCGGCACCGTGAAGTGGTTCAACATGCAAAAGGGCTTCGGCTTCATCCAGCCCGAGGGCGGCGGCCAGGATGTGTTCGTCCACATCACTGCCGTGCAAGCTGCGGGGTTGAGGGGCCTCGATGAAGGGCAGAGGGTCACCTACGAGGTGGTGACTGAGCGTGGGAAGCAGGCGGCGGCGAACCTCAAGCTGGCCTGAGGCAGGGCTATAACGATACTGGCGACGGTCGCCGCCCGCTGAGCCTCCTCACCGCTGGTCGCGCGCCATCCGCTTCAAGGCGGCTACCTGTCGAAAGAACTCCTGACGCGGCTGGGCGGGGCTGCCGACCAACGCCGCGCCGGGAACCACATCGGACATCACACCCGCCTGTGCACCGATCCGCGCCCCCTTGCCGATGCGGATGTGCCCGGCGATGGCCGCTTGGCCACCGACCTGTACGAAATCCTCGATCACCGCCGACCCCGCGATGCCGACCTGCGCCACGACGACGCAGCACCGCCCGAGGCGGACGTTGTGCCCGATCTGGACGAGGTTATCGAGGCGCGACCCGGCGCCGATCACGGTGTCGCCGGTCGAGCCCCGGTCAATGTTGCTGTTCGCGCCAACCTCCACGTCGTCGCCAAGGACCACGCGTCCGAGATGCGGGACGGAGAGAAAGCCGGAGGTGGTGGAGGCGAAACCGAACCCCTCCTGGCCGATGCGCGCGCCAGGGTAGACATAGACCCGCGCGCCCAGCAGCGCATGGCTGAGGCTGGCGTGTGCGCCAGCCCGGCAGTCGGGGCCGAGCACCACACTCTCGCCAATAGCCGCGTAGGGACCGATGCGGCAGCGAGGGCCGACCTCTGCCCCGGCTTCGACGAGCGCAAATGGCCCGATTTCGGCCGAGGGGTCGATGCGTGCCCCCTCAGCGACGAATGCCGTCGGATGTACGCCAGGGCGCACAGGCGGATTGGGGTAGAACAGGGCAGCAACCCGCGCCCAGCCCGCGTAGGGTTCGGTGGTGACGATTGGCACCGTCCCCGCAGGCACTCGTGCCAGCATCTCGGGATGGACGATCACCGCACCGGCCGAGGTGCCTTCCAGTGCAGCAGCATACCGCCGGTTATCGAGAAAGCTCACCTCGTTGGGTCCCGCAGCATGAAGCGGGGCAACGCCGGTTAGCAGGAGATCGGCTTCGGCTGCGGTGCCGCCAGCCGCTTCGGCCACCGCAGCGAGCGCGTGCGGCCCGGTCCGCGCAAAGAAGCGCGTATCACCAATCGTCATCCCGGCTGTTTCTCCCCCATGTTGGTGAGTGAGATACCCCGCTCCCGCGCTCCTGGCACCCCACCGCTGCGGCCGGAATGATCCCTGTTATCTGGGCAAGAGCCCTGGCAGGGTCCGGCAATAGGATGACAGGAAGTGCATGCGGCCATGCTCAGTGGCACCGACCCCGCCGTCTCGGCACTGATGCACTGATGCACAGCACCGTCCTCGGCACGTGGGTGGTGCTGAGTGCCGGTCTGGCGCCGCAGGTCCTTACCTTCGACCTATACCCCTCCCACCCCTTTCCACTGCCACCCGGAGCACGGCCGCGGCCCGTGGTGGGTGCTGCAGCCCGCTAGACGAACAGGGCCAAGAGCCATGCGAAGTAGGAGACCAGAAATCCCGCAGCCATGAGGTTGGTCATCCACTTGCAGAAGCCGACCGGGATCGGGGACCGGCCCGCCTCCCCAGCCTCGGCGATGATCTCCTCGACGCGCCTGCTCGCGGCGGCGATGTAGCGGCGAAAGATCAAGATGCCGACGAAGGCCAACACGTGCAGAAACAGGAACACTCCCGGCACCACGTAGCGCAACCGCACAAGTCGCACGTCGGGCCAGCGATCGCCGACGGCGAGGAAGGCGGCGAGGGCCACGAGGCTGGCAGTCAGGAAGAAGCTGAACCAGTTGACGAACTGCCCGATGTTGCCCCGCAAGTGGGTGTTGATCGCCTCGTACTCCCTGACCAGCAGGCCGCTTTGGTCCACCATGGTCGTCCCTCGTCCGCCAAAGCCGCCCCGTCCGAGGCTTAAATACCTGGGCGTCGGTTTCACCCCCGCCACCCTGCGGCTTACTCGCAGGAAGCGACCGTTGCCCCACTTGGGTGAACGAAGCCTCTCCGGTGTCGTTCCGGTGCGGAGCGCGGTGACAAGGCGCAGGTGCCGTTGAGGGGAAGCGCAAGGACGGCTCGCAGGCGGCGCTCGACCTGACCATCGCCGAACGGCGCCGTGCCGAGGAGTGCGCTCCCCCATGGGCATTTTGCCCGACATCACGGAACGCAAGGTGACGGAGGCTGCGGTGGCGGAGAGTGCCACCCGACTGCGGGCCATCGCCGATACGGCAGTGGACGCCATCATCATCGACGGTGGTCGTGCGCAAGGCGGCCATACTAGCTGCCACTCACGGCCGCGATCGCTGCTCGGCCCGGAGTTACCCCTCGGAGGCCGGGCATCGGAACAGGGGCTTTTCCAGCCTCTACCGACAAAGCCGTCTCAGGCGTGCCGATTCAAACCGACACACGTGGCCGAGGTTGGCCGCTGGCTGCCGGTTTACGCGGTTGCCTGTGGAGGGCGATCCGGGCGCGCTCTGGCTCACCCGTACTTCTAGTAACCAAGGGTACACAGCCGTGATCGTCGTGCTGTGCATCTATGCGCAAACTGAGGCAACCGTGAGGTTAGAACGCTATCTTGACAGCAGCGAGCGCCATCAACACGAGCATTGTTGCCGCTGAAAGGCAGATGGGTCGGTGCCACGCAAGGACAGTGGCTCGGCAGGCTGCTCTGGCGAGAAGGGCGGAGACGCAAAGGAAGAAGGTCAGGGCAACCGCCACGATGGCGAGCGGCGCCAGCGCAACTGTCGCCTCGTGGTCGCGCAGTGGTCCAAGAAACTGGGCGGTGAAAAAAGTGGCCGTCAGTGGGTTGGTGAGTGCTGTAAAGAACCCCGCGCCGAACGCTGTGAGGCCGTCGCCCTTGCTGAGGCGAGCAGGCGCACCATCGCTTGGCGCCGGTTGCCTTGCAATCGAGTAAGCCAGCCATACAAGCAGGGCGGCGCCGATAAGGCGGCTCGCCCTGTGCCACTCTCCGTTCTCCGGAGCTACCGTAATGGCAACTACGAGAGTGGCGCCCAGCGCCCCGGCCCCCATTGATATCCCAAGGCACAGCGGAAAGACGCCTCGCAATCCATGCAGCGCTGCCACACCACTGACGGCGATGAGGTTGGGTCCCGGCGTTGCCAGTATGACGAGGTAACCGGCAGCGAAAGCCGCCAGCCGATCAAAGTCTACTGGCACGCTTCGCCGACAATCACCCTCGCGTAGTTGTTCTTCTCTGGATCATTCTGCGCGGGGCCGACCGCTGCAAGCTGCTCGCCGTAAATCGGTGAGCACGTAGGCGACGAGAAACCCGGCATGCCAACGTCAAAGTTGTCAGATGAAATGGAGGCAGCGGGCGCTTCGGCTCCCGTCAGACCGTCGGGCGATGAGTTAGGCGATGTCTGGCGTGGAGGCTCGCCCGCTGCGGCCAACAGGATGACGGGAACAATCAGCACCAATCGGGCCATGACGTTTATTCCTCCCTGTTTTTTCGACTGAGCGGGTTTTTTCTCCGAGTGGAGTTTTGCGAGCGAAAACTTGGTGGAGGCCACAGATTGAAGCGCTGCGGCTTTCGCATCAGCGGCGGAGATGCGCCGCTGAGAAACACCGTCTAGGGCTCACTTTCCCCTTTACGGTACTGCGGCGCTCATGTGTGCTTGGTGAAGGCCGCCTCCGGATGGAGCCGGAATGCAGCCAATGCGACGCGCCGCCGCTGCACCTCGATCTGCAATAGCCGAACTGCATTGAGCGGCAGCAAGATGGAGTGCAGAGCAAGGATGGGCCAGAGCCCCATCATCCATGCGTAACCGATAAAGCTAACGTTGCTGGCTAGAGCGACCATCCTCAGCGCACGCATCGAAGTCATAGCGAAGGTGCAAAGAACGAGACCGCAGGCCAGGGAGCCTAGCAGATGGCGGAACAGGTCGTCCGGTATGCCTACCATCCGTGGCCCTCCGCCATGGGCTGCATAGAGACACTAGGTGAGCATCTGCGAAACGGACCAGCACTCATTTGTCATTTCGGCTGTAATGAATTTACGCGCTGAATTTTCCGCCCTGACGCACGTATTTGGTTTCGACAATTATGTGCGCCCGAACTGCGACCGTGTGAGACGGTTCAGTCCGTCATGGGGAACGCGGGGGAATGAATTGGCCGCGGCGACTGATCGCCTATGTCCAGAGCTAGATGTTCGCTTTACTTGGCTCCGGGGCGATGCCAGTCAGCACGAGGTCCAGTGCTGGTACCATGCCGCCCGTCGCCTCCGTCGCGCTGCAACCGGGTGCGGCCCTCCCGCGCGAAGAACCGCATCACGGTGGGCGTCCCGACTGTTTCTCCCCTAGCCTAGTCAGCAGGATGGCCTGCTTCGGTGACCCACACCACCAGCCGCGCTGCCGTTCCGGAGATTGCAGGGGCGATGACGGAAATCCAAGGAATCACGTTCGCGCTCGCCACGGCCCTGGCCGTCTGCGCCATCGCCTTTCGGGCGTCTCTCTCGCCTCGCGTCGCGGTGGTCCTGCTGACGCTGGCAGCGCTCGCCTTCTTCCTGACGCTTCTACGCTGGGGCAAGTGGTCTCCCTGGTAAACCGAGACCGTATCACGGACCAACTGTCTCGCCAGACTTGGCCCGCCAGGGAAGCCGGGAGTGGCGGCAGGAGCACGACTAGGTGCAGATCGCCGCCTTCGCGTTTACCGCAACCCGAAAAAAGACAGGACTGCGACAATGACGACCACAAGGCCCACGATGTAGATGATGTTGTTCATGTCCGCGCTCCGCTGCATTCCGCTGGCACTCGTCGTGCTGGTCGTAAGGCATTGAACGGCGCAACGCGGCTCGGTTCTTCGGCTACTCCGCTAGCGCGGGCGAGCCGCGGGCAGCGTCAGCGCGATTGTGGTCCCGTGGTCGGCCGAGGTGGTGGGCGCGGCGCCGACCTGCCGCGCGAAGGCATGGATGAGCTTGAACCCCAGGCTGCCCTCACGTGCCTGGGCGGGCAGGCCAACGTCGTCGTCTTGCACGATCAGAGTGAACGCGCTGTCTGGGAGCCGTTCCAGCCGGACCACGATCTCGCCCGATCGACCGGCCGGAAAGGCGTGCTTGCAGGCGTTGGTGACCGCCTCGTTGGCGATAAGCGCGAGCGGCACAGCCGCGTTAAGGGGGAGCGAGATGCTGGGATCGGCCGCCACTCGGAGCCGGATGCGGCCATCGGCGCAGAAGGCTGATTGCCTCTGCGCGTCCACGAGGCGGTCGAGCAACGCCGCCATCTCGACCACCCTGGCGTTAGTCGCCGCCCGATAGAGGAGTTCGTGGACTGAGGCGAACACCCCTAGACGGCCCAGCGCTTCCTCCAAAGCGGCGCGCGCCTCCGGGGACGGCACCGCACTGGCTTGAAGCCGCAGCACCCCAGCGGTGGCTGCCAGTGTGTTCTTGACCCGATGGTGGACCTCCTGCGTCGCCGCGTTCCGTTGAAGCTGAAGCGCGAGCGTCAACTGGACCGCCAAGTCCTCCATTACGCGCGCGTCCTCGCCGTCAAACTGCCCCCGCTCGTCATGGTGGATGACCCACAGTGTGCCGAGCGGCGAGCCGTCTATGTCGCGCACTGGCACGATCAGTCCCTCGACGATCTCCGGTTCAGCCGCCTCGAAATAGCGGAACACGCGCGCCGGGCGAGCGACGAGGATAGTTGCGCCCTTGTCGAGGCAGAGGCCGCATGGGCTGAACCCACGTGGCGTCGTCCCCAGCCACAGGGTCACTGGCATTCCCAAACGACCCGGACGACAGGGAAACGGAGATCATGGCCACGCTCGGCTGGCGTATGAAGTTCGGTGTCCTCGTCCCCTCGACGAACACCTCAGTCCAGCCCGAGTACGATGCCATGCGCTCACCCGGTGTCACCAACCACGTGCGCGGCTTCCGCATCCCAAACGCGCCAACCCGGAACGACGCACAGTTCGCGCACCAGTTGGCGAACATGCGCGCAACCATGGTCGATGCTATGGACAAGGTGCTGACCCTCGACCCTAGCCATGTCATCCTCGCCACCGCAGCCGAGTCCGCGGGTGGAGTGTACGATGCCTTGTCACGCCAAGGCGCCGCTCGACCTTGGCGCCACCGGGGTTTTGCTTTCCCCTGATCTCCACCCGCGCTGATGCCGAGGCGGCAATCCGCGCGGTTCGCTACTCGCCACGCGGAGAGCGTGCCTCGGGTCCCTTCTACGCACCACCCCGCCGGGGGCTCTCGATGCGCGACTACCAAGACCGCGCCGACGGCGAACCCGAACGGGAGCGTCAGGCAAGTGTCGGTAGAAGGGGCTTGCAACCAGAGTCACGCACCCTCACCTCAGTGTGGCCTAGCGCCACCAAACCCGGTCAGGAAATCGGACGCGGCGTTCGGCGATGGCCGGTGCTGGCGGGGGTCACGCCCAAACAGCACCGTCTGTCCCAGCCTATACGCTTCGCGTAAGAGGGCGATCGGGCTGGCAGGGACGGAAGCGCACCTCCAAGGACCCGTCGTCGTCTGAACGGCTTCGGGTCCTTCGATTTCCAAACTTCACAATTGCCACTTCGGGCAACCTGTCGCCACGGCAGACCAGCGCACCGGCTGTTCGGTCGGACGCGTCCTTTCATTACCCCCAGCGGAGCGTCGCCGGGAGCCGAGCACCTCGAAAAGCGGATGAACTCGGCAACTAGCAGGCAGCTACTTCGAGGCTTGTTTGGTCTCAATCTCGTCAAGTACTGCTTCCGGGGCTACGTCCTTCTTGATCTCACTGATCTCGGGGTCGGCATGCTCCCGGTGAAGCGGGTGATCACCTCGGCGATGCTCGCCTCCTTCGGAGCGGAGGCGGCTTCCTGTCTGCGGCGATCCTCTAACGCTTGGATGTTCCGCCTTAGAGCGCCGCTCAGGTTATCGGGCCTAGGCGGCGGGACGGTGGGCGTCGGCTTATCCATTGGAGGTATTCCTGGCCGTCAGGACGCGTGCTCTGCCGTGAGCGGGCTGCCGCACCGGGCAGGCGAATCATGGGCCGCTGGGGCCTCAGTTCCGACTGAAAGGAAGGGCTTCGTCATGCGCATATCTGTGGATAGATAGGCATGCCCATTGTCCTCCCCCTGTGAGCGGATACGTGCCGGTGTCCGGCTTGAGCATCGCGTTCAATCACTACTGCATCGATCGGTCATACACGCACAGTCATCCTTGATGCGACCTGCCCTCAACCGGCAAAATATCGGGCTGGGCACCTGCCCCGGTGCGAGATGAAGCTGTGGTTGATGACAGATGCGGTCCGATCACCAGCTAGACCTCAGCGATGCTGTTGCTCGCCGTGGCGCTGCACCAGTACAAACTTCTGCACTTTACCGGTTGGCGTGCGCGGCAATGGTTCCTCTTGCAAGAACATGGTCCGAGGCATCTTGAAGCCCGCCAGATGCTCACGGCACGCTGCCTCTATCACCTCGGCCGATGGCACCTCCGTCCCCTGCGTCACGACCACGGCAGCTACACGCTCACCCCAGAGTTCGTCGGGTAGGCCGAACACAGCGCATTCCGCCACTCCGGGCAGGCGCAGAATAGCCTCCTCCACTTCGGCGGCATGCACGTTCTGTCCGCCAGTGATGATCAGGTCCTTGAGGCGCCCACGGATGTACAGGAAGCCCTCCTCATCCATGAACCCGAGGTCGCCCGTGTGAACCCAGCCACCGCGGAAGGTCTCCGCCGTCTTGCCAGGGTTGTCGAAGTAGGAGGTGGTCGTGTTCGGGGAGCGGCCGAGGATTTCGCCCAATTCCCCTGGCGCGGCCTGCCTGCCGTCCGGGAGTTCGATCCGGACCTCGGCGAAGCAGGTCGGCAGCCCTACGGAGTCTGGCCGCCGGACCCGCTCCTCGGGGGTGCTGGCGGTCAACACTCCGGTTTCCTGCATGCCGTAGTATTCGGAAATCCGCGGGCACATCGCCGCGGCCACACGCTCGCGCAAAGGCGCGGGCAGCGCCGCACCCGCGAAGATGATGGTGCGTAACGAGCGGAGATCGCGCGTGGGCAGGCTCGGCTCGGCCAGCATCATCGCGGCCATGGTAGGTGCCAGATTGACGAGCGTCACGCGCTCCGCCTCTATGATGCGCAATGCCTCGGCTGGCGTGAAGTCCAGCAGGACGTTTCGTGCGCCATACCCCACTGATGTTGCCATCCAGCCGAAGCCGATGCGCCCGAATGCCGGGAAGGCAGTCAGGATGACATCGCGGCGAGATGGCTCGAACACCTCGAAGTTCGGACTCATCGCCGCATTGTTGTAGTGCGTCAGGAGGTAGGACTTCGGCACCCCCGTAGTGCCCGAGGTAAGGTTGAAGTAGTACCGGTCGTGCTCCTCGACCTCGCCCTCGGGCTCGCCTGCCGCAGCGGTCAAGAGCAGCGCCTCGTACCGGTGCCCAAGGGCCGAAGCCTCGTCTCCGACGGCGACGAAGTGTCGCACCTCGGGCAGCGTGTTGCGCACTGCGGTGGCCGCGGCGGTGAAGCGGTCGGAATACAGCAAGGCACTTGCATGCATGGCCCGCATCAGTTCGACAACCTCGGGCACAGCAAGGCGATAGTTGAGCGGGATGCCAACCAGCCCGGTCTTGGCCAGGGCGAAGTAGATTTCGACCATTTCGGCGCGGTTGTTGCACAGGAAGGCCACAACGTCTGGCTTGCGGAGACCCAAACCCAGCAGGGCGTGCGCGAGCCGATTACAGCGCTCGTTGGTCTGCTGGAAGGTGAAGCGCCGTCTGGTACCGGCGCAGAGGAAAGCTTCCCGGTCCGGGAAGCGGCGGGCGGTCGTCGTCAGTATGCTGCCGACGACCATCTTGCCCAGCGAGCGGGATGCGGTGCTTTTGGGGTACCCGTCCGCCTGGGCCTCTCCGGGCGCAAATGTGCCAGAGCGGCTGGTGTCGTGGGGCATGGCGTTCTCCCAGCCACGTTGCCCTGCAAGGGACGGCCGCGCGGCTCTGCCGATCCCGGCTCGTTGACCGGGTGTGAAAGGCTGCTCCTCCGAAGGCGGAACAGTCAACAAAGCGGCGGCCTTGCCCCGTGATCCCTTGGCGCGGAGGGAGTACGGCCTATGCCCTCGAACTACTCGCGGCAGGGTGAACGCCGCACCGGGCCTGGACGGCGCAAATTTGGACAGGCGCGCCTAACTCGGAGAGGCCGCGATAACCTTTCACCAGACCGGCGGCTGCCAGTGCGGCGCACTGCGCTGCGAGATTACGGCGGCCCCCAGGGTGGTCTACTGCTGCCACGCACGGTCTGCCAGACCCAATCGGGAGCCGCATTCAGCATGGCCGCCGTGATGCGCAAGGAGCATCTGCGCCTCACCAAGGGTGTGCCGGAGTCCTTCCTCCGGGCGGCCCGCCTGCCTTCCTGCACGCGGCGAGGCGCTAGAGTTGAGGTTGAGGCCAAGGGCATACCCCGACAGGGTGGTGCTTGGCCCCGACCAGCAAAATGTTCTACTTCTAACCCTACCATCGACACGAGCTTCACCTTTCGATCGCCAACCTTGCCCCGGACGAAGCCGTACGACTGAGGTGTGACCGCCGGGTGCGGACCTACAGCCGGGCGGAACTTGCGGCGTTGGTCGGCCGCGACACCCGGCTGCATGTCGTTGGCTTGCACCACCAACTGTGGTGTCGAGAGTGCGGTGAGCCGCCATTCGCCGGATGGGTAGTCTCGGCGGCTCAGGAATCAGAACAGCACCGGCATGGGTTCAGAGCCGGTTAATGAGGAGCCACCCATCTCTTGACCGGGAGGAGAGCCTGAACTCCGCTGAGGGAGGACAATGACGCGAAGTGGCTCGATTCCACGACGCAGGCGGGCGAATTCTACGGCATCCTCGACGGTGAACTCCGAGTTCGGCAACACAGCGGCGACCTCGCCAATGATAGCTTCGGGCCACCGCCTACCGAGGATTTCGGCAACCTCCGCGCGGGGAATGTGTGGATGGCGCACCAGCACCATCGCGGTACCGTCTGCCCCCACCATTCCAGTGATTGCCACCACGCGCCAGCGCAGAGATCGCCGCGTTGTGCGGTCCCTCACGTCCCTGAGGGCGCGCCGGAGCCGAACGGTCGCGCCACGAAACCCATTGGGCGGATGATGGAGCGGCAGGACAACGAGGCTCACTGGTGCACCGTCGTCCACGACCCACCGCGTCAGCCCCATCCACCACCGCCTGATCAGCGACACGCGGCACCAAGCGCATCCAGAGGATCGGCAAGTCCAGGGCCAGCCCGAGTTACGCTGGCGTGCAAGCCTAACATCCATGCACCGTTGAAGCCTTTCTGCCGAGCGGATGTTCCCCGCCGCGCGCAGCGCCGCGATGACCTCACCTTGAAACGCGGCCGCCTCGATCATCTTGCGCCGGGCCGTCATGGCTGACGGGATGTTCCGTCGGGCTCGGTCGCCTTCCGGGGGCTCTTGCTGCCTACGGCCTGCCGCACACGCGTGGCGTGTTCACTGGCTGCGCGCTTAGGCACCCCGTTGTGGCACGCCCGCTTCACGGTCACTACCTCGGTCTCACCCATAATAGGCATGGAACGGGTGATGAATTCCCACGCGCGCATCAGTCGAGGCGCCCGCGTCGCTCAGCGACTTCGGCGCGTGTATAGAATGCCCAGGCGTCGCTTGGGTCGTCGAATTCGAAGATCAGGATTTGTCGCTCATCGTAGTCCTGCCTCTCTCGCACGCGCCATCCGTACCGTGCGTAGTGGGGCAGCCAAAACTCCGCGTCACTGCGCACGCACTCGCGGTGGGGGTCTTGGGTGCCAACGGTGATAATGCAGCGCATCTTGGTCCTCCTAATGATGCGCCTATTTATTGTGTTGTGAGGACTCCTGAGCCGGTGGGTCGAGCGGCTACAGCCGAACGGAATGGCGATGCGTTCTCGCCCCTTGCTACAATTTTCACTCGAACCATAGGCGGAACATCGCCGCATCGGTCTGGTGAGTGAAACAGACGAGATAGCGGAATACCATCCGGCACATGTCGGCTTCCGCATCGTCGAACGGAAGGAGATGGAGTGCGCACAGTCCCTCCATGTGGCTCCGCCGAACAAAATCAGGCAACTCGCTGAGCCATGACCCTTTCGCAAGTTCGAACCGGTGAGGAAAAGCTAGTGTTCTGACCGAGACAGAGGTTTCCCTATCCGGTTGGGATGTGCGATCCGG
>NZ_JCACHU010000005.1:0-12684 GCF_059504005.1 Belnapia sp.
ATCGGCTGGTGGGCGGGCCGCGAGCGGCGCTGGTGATCGACGACACGGCGCTGCCGAAGAAGGGCACGCTCTCGGTCGGCGTCGCACGGCAGTACTGCGGCCAGCTTGGCAAGCAGGAGAACTCTGATGTTCGTCGTCAACCCTTTTGGGCATGACCTTACAAGCTCCGGATAGGCCGCGGAGTTGTATCGCTTAGCTGTTGCGCAGCGCAGGAGGCAGAGCCGCTGAGACGACGGTGAGCAGACTCTGATGCGCGGGTTGGGGGTCTGTCGGAAAGTTTGTGTTTGGGGCGGTACGATGCTGCTGAAGGGGCCATCGCATGCCGCGACGCAAACAGCCTGCCATCCCGGATGAGTTGCTGGACCAGCTCTTGGGCGGGTCTGATCCTCGAACCGCTCTGGCCGAGGGCGGCCTGCTGGACGATCTCAAGAAGGCCCTCGCTGAGCGGGCGCTGAACGCCGAGCTGGACCACCACCTCGAGGGCGGTGAGCCGGACGGGCGCGCCAACGGCCGGAATGGCTACAGCGCCAAGAGCGTGCTCACCAACACCGCCAAGCTCGATCTGCAGATACCACGCGACCGGCTGTCGACCTTCGACCCGCAGCTCATTGCCAAGTACCAGCGCCGCTTTCCCGGCTTCGACGACAAGATCGTGTCGATGTATGCGCGAGGCATGAGCACCCGCGAGATCCAGGGACACCTGCGCGAGCTCTACGGCCTTGAGGTCTCGCCTGACCTGGTCAGCGCGGTGACCGATGCCGTGCTGGACGAGGTCACCGAATGGCAGAACCGGCCGCTCGAGGCGCTCTACCCGCTGGTCTTTCTCGATGCGATCCGGGTCAAGGTCCGCGACGAGGGTACGGTCCGGAACAAGGCGGTCTATGTCGCGCTCGGCGTCCGGGCGGACGGCACCAAGGAGGTCCTCGGTCTCTGGATCGAGCAGACCGAGGGCGCCAAGTTCTGGCTCAGGGTCATGAACGAGCTCCGCGACCGCGGCGTGGCCGACATCCTGATCGCCGTCGTCGACGGGCTGAAGGGCTTTCCGGAGGCGATCAGCGCGGTGTTCCCGAAGACGCAAGTCCAGGCCTGCGTCGTTCATCTGATGCGTCGATCCCTCGACTTCGTCTCCTACAAGGACCGCAAGGAGGTCGCGGCGGCGCTGAAGGAGATCTACCGTGCCCGCACCGCTGAACTGGGCGAGGCCGCGCTGGAAGCCTTCGACGACGGCCCGTGGGGCCGCAAATACCCCGTCATCGCCCAGACCTGGCGCCGGCACTGGCCGGAGGTCATCCCGTTCTACGCATTCCCCGCTGAGGCACGCCGGATCATCTACACCACCAACGCTATAGAGTCGCTCAATGCCAAGCTGCGCCGTGCGGTGCGAGCGCGCGGCCACTTCCCACACGATGACGCCGCGCTGAAGCTGCTCTTTCTCGTGTTGAACCGCGCGTCCAAAGATTGGAAGATGCCGCAGAAGGAGTGGAGCGCTGCCAAGGCACAGTTCGCCATCCTCTTCCAGGACCGCTTTGCCATCACCTGATCAACGCCGCCCCACACAAAATTCCTGACAGTCTCAGGCACCGGCATTCCCGATGCGCCCAGGTCAGGCCGAGCGGCCCACCCATGACTATCACCGTCGTGGCACGATCGACCTGTTCGCCGCGCTCGACGTGAAGTCCGGCAAGGTAATCGGCGCCTGCGAGCGGCGCCACCGCAGCGTTGAGTTCCGCGCCTTCCTAGACCGGGTCGACGACTGTGTGCCGCCGGATCTCGAGGTCCACCTCGTGCTCGACAACCTGAAGACCCACAAGACCCGGCTGATCCACGACTGGCTCGTCAAGCGCCCGCGCTTCCATCTGCACTTCACGCCGACCAGTGCCTCGTGGCTCAACCTGGTCGAGTGTTGGTTTGCCCTCCTGAGCCGTCGGCGCCTCGAGCGCGGCGCCTTCACCAGCACAGCGGACCTGGAGACGGCGATCCAGTCCTACATCGCCGAGACGAATGCCAACCCGAAGCCGTTCGTCTGGACCAAAGCCGCAGACGACATCCTCGCCAGCGTCGCCCGATTCTGCCTCAGGAGTTCTAACTCAGACCACCAGTGCACGATGCCACATCACGTGACAGTTCATAGCTCGCCGCGTCAGGCCACCGCATTGGGATGGCGGTTTTCCTGCGGTGGCGCAAGAAGAAGGCGGTTCATGTAGCGGTCGAACCGGCCTGCCGCGCGCACGGGCTCTGGCGCATACCGGAAGGCAAAGACTGGCAACACCGAATATTGGACCTGGAGCAGGAGGCGCGGGCGCTCTTCGGGCACCAAGCCCGCATGGATGCCATAGGTGTCGGCAATGAAGCTGGTGCCGACAGGGCCGTTGACCGTAGTGAGCGCCTCGGCACCATACTGATGCGTCAGCTCGTCCGGCTTGTAGAGATACGAGAGGAACGACCCTCTGGTGCGGTGCGATCCGGCGACATAGACATGTGGGCCAGATTTCTGGTCGACATCCGTGAGATAAATGAAAAGTTTCACGGATCGCCAATCATCCAGATCGCGATGAAAGGCCTGTACGTCAGTGGGCCGGGCGGGATTCGGGAAAGACCAGCGCAGCCCAAGACTCGATACTGTCGGACGACACCCAATATAGCGGCGGGCAATCTCGACGACTTGCGGGTTGTTGATAATGTCGAGAATATGCGGGCAGGACAGGACGGTCGACAGCGAGTAGGCCGCGCTCGCGGTTCCGAGCGGCAGGGTTGCGAGCGGCACGGCGCTGCCGTCGGGGCCGACAACCGGGCGGCTTGCCAGCCAGGTCATCATCTCCTCGATCGCCCCGGGCGACAGCAAGGGCCGCAGGGACGCCAAGCCTTGGTGATGCAGGGTCGCCGCGGCTGTCTGGCGCTCGGCCTCCTCCTCAGGCGAGCCTGGCCGCCCCTGGGCGGCGCCGTGCCGCCAAGCAATGGCCGTGCCCAAGCAACGGGCAACAACTCGGCGCAGTCGGGGTGCCACCACGAATCGCTGGCTATAATACAAAGCCGCTCGCATGGGCTGGAAACCGGGTCCCGGTACTAGGCGCGCATAGGGCAGCATGATGTTGATCTCGGCTTACTGACGGCAACGGCTCACCGACGACCAGCGCGCGTCTCGACCGACCACGTTGGAACCATCGTGGCAACAATCTCTATCACTCGGCTTTCCAGCGCCAGGTTACAATTTCGCAACATAATATCACAAATTAGACAATAACCGAAATGGTCTTCGTCCGAGGGGGCGATTGGCGGGTTAGATCTGGGCCATTCGTTGCCCGCACGCTGTCCCTCCGGCCCTGGACCGGCGGCGATCAGGGTGGTGGGCAGGCGCATGGTCGGGGTTCCAGCGCACATCCCATGATTTGGAAAATTACTAAATTGTAATCTTTATCATATGTTCATGCTGTTCCTGCCATCAGGTGGCCGATCGTATACCGTGCCAACATGACCTCCAAGAAATCGGACCACCTCCGCGACAAACAGCCAGCCCGATCCAACAAAAGTTAAATATTTCTTTTTTGTTACCGAACTCTGGGGTCGAGTTGTATAAGCTAGAACATTCTTAAAAATTGTAACCGGTGCTGTTATGCCGGTTGAATGCGGACTATGCGGAGAGCGCGACTATGGCCGACAACGCGATTTTGCTTGAGAACCAGAAGCAAGGCACTGCGCGATCGGTCTGGGATGCACCCGCCACTAATCGAATCGAAGGCTTCGCCACCGACATCAGCGTCGATCACGGCGACACTGTGTCGTTCAAGATCAACGTCAATGCTGCGGTCGGTCAGCAAGTACCCTACCGCATCGAGATCTATCGTCTTGGCTATTATGGCGGCGATGGCGCCACTTTGGTCACGACCATCAATGCCAGCGGCACGGCCCAGCCGGAGCCCCTGAAAGATGCGCGCGGGCTGGTGGACGCCGGCAACTGGAGCGTCTCGGCCAGCTGGGACACGCCCGCTTCCGCTGTCTCCGGCGTCTACCTCGCCAAGCTGGTCAGGTTGGACAGTGGCGGCGGCACCAACCAGATCCCCTTCATCATCCGCGACGACAACTCGACCAGCGACATCGTCCTGCAGACCTCCGACACCACCTGGCAGGCCTATAACGGCTGGGGCGGCAACAATGCCAAGGTCGCCGGCAACTTCTATGGCGGCTTCGATCAGCCGGACAACCTGACCAGCGATCCTGGCCCCAACCAAGATCGCGCCTTCGCCGTCAGCTACAACCGCCCGATCATCACCCGCGACGGCGGCGGTGCCGCATCGGGGGCGCAGGACTACCTGTTTGGCGCCGACTACGCCGCCATCTCCTGGCTCGAGAAGAATGGCTACAGCGTGTCCTACATGTCGGGCGTCGACACCGACCGCCTCGGCGCCAGCTACCTGACCAACCACAAGGCCTTTATCTCGGTTGGCCATGACGAATACTGGGCGGGGGCGCAGCGCGCCAATGTCGAAGCAGCCCGCGACGCCGGCGTCAACCTGCTTTTTTGGAGCGGCAACGAGGTCTACTGGAAGACGCGATGGGAGTCCAGCATCGCCGCCGGCGGCCAGGATCATCGAACGTTGGTGTCCTACAAGGAAACCTGGGCCAATGCCACGCCCACAGCCGGGCCGCAGGACTATGCCAACATCGATCCCTCGAATGAGTGGACCGGCACTTGGCGCGACCTCCGCTTCGTCGATGCGGTGAACGCGGCCGGCACGCGCATTGCCACCGGCGCGCGGCCCGAGAATTCCCTCACGGGCCAGCTGTTCGGCCCGGACGACACTGGTCGCGGCACCTCAATCGACATCCCACAAGAATTCGCTGCCCTCCGGGTATGGCGCGACACCGGTGTTCCGGCCACTGGGCAGTTCGATCTCGCGCCGGGCTTGCTCGGCTATGAGTGGGACACCACACCGGAGGATGCCTACCGGCCGGCCGGGCTGATCAAACTGTCGGAGACAACGGTCAATTGGGGCTCCATCCTCGTCGACCAGGGCAACCGCACCGCACCCGGGATCGCCACCCACAATCTCAGCCTCTACCGGGCTGACAGCGGTGCACTGGTCTTCGGCGCGGGCACCGTCTTTTGGAGTTGGGGGCTGAGCAACGAGCATGATGGCTCGCCCTACGATGCCACCATCGCCAACCGGACAATCCAGCAATTCACGGTCAATCTCTTCGCCGACATGGGCATCCAGCCCGGCGTCGCCAATGCCGTCCTGGCGTCACAGGGCCTCGTGCGCGCCAGTGCCTCGACCGACATAACCCCCGCCCGGATCACGCTGTCCAATCTGCCGGATGCCGTCAGCGCGCGGCAGACCATCACCATTGCCGGGACCGCGACCGACAACGACGGCAACGCCGCCACCACCGACGGCCGGGTTGCGGTGGTGGAGGTCTCCCTCGACGGCGGCACGACCTGGCGGGTCGCGGAGGGCACCACCAATTGGAGCTTCGACTGGCGGCCGACCGCACAGGGCACTTACACCATCGTGGCGCGAGCCATCGATGACAGCCTCAATATCCGCAGCGTGCCGACGGCGCAGGACATTGTGCAGGTTACGGCGCCCACCCCGCCCAGCGTCTTTACCCTGTTCGACAATGCCGCCCCGACCAATGCCGCGCTGTCCAGTGACAACCAGGCGGTCGAACTCGGCATGAAGTTCACCGTGAGCCGCCCCGGCGAGATCACGGAGCTCAAATACTATCGCGCCTCGGGGGATGCCGGAGACACCGACACGCGCAGCGGGCATCTCTGGGGACCGGACGGTTCACTGCTGGCGAGCGCGACCTTCACCTCCGCCCCGGGCGTTACCGGCTGGCAGGTCGCCACCCTGACGGCGCCCATCACCCTGCAGGCCGGCAGTCAGTACACCGTCTCCTACAAAACGGCGAACAACTACCTTGCGACGTCGGATTTCTTCAACCCATCGCGGGAGGTCACCTTCGACGGCCTGGACAACGATGCGTTCAGCGAGCCGTTTGGGGTCATCAGCGCCCCACAGAGCTCGGTGACCGGCAATACCGGCGGGGTAGGCGGCAACGGGGTCTATGCCTATGGCGCCGCGCTGACATACCCCAACAACACCTTCGGTGCCTCGAACTACTGGGTCGACGTGACCTTCCGGCCGCTCGATGCCTCGGCCAACCGGCCACCGGCCTTTACCTCGCCGACCGCCTACACCATCCCCGAAAACCAGGCCCAGGTCGCCACCGTGGCGGCGCAGGATCCGGACGGCAACAGCCTGACTTATGGGATTGTCGGCGGCGCGGATGCCAACCTCTTCCAGATCAATGCGTCGACCGGCGTCCTGCGCTTCAAGGTCGCGCCGGACTTCGAGGTGCCCGCCGATGCCGGAGCCAACAACGTCTACAATGTCACGGTGAGCGCCAGTGATGGCTTCGCCAGTGTCACGCAGGCGCTCGCCATCAGCGTCTCGGATGTGGTCGAGACAACGCCGACCGGGGTAGGCCTCTTTGCCGCGACGGATGTCCCTTCCCGCTTCGTCAGCGGATCGTCGGACCCCACGAACTACGAGCTCGGCACCCGGTTCACCGCCAATGCTACCGGAACCGTTGAGGCACTGCGCTACTATCGCGGGGCCGCCGATGCCGACGACACGGATGCCAGGACCCTGACGCTGTGGAATGCGCAAACCGGGGCCAATATAGGCTCCGCCAGCGTGACCTCCGCGCCCGGCGACACCGGCTGGCAGGTTGCCAATCTCGCCACACCGGTCAGCCTGCAGTCCGGCGCCTCCTACATTGTTTCCTACAGCTATGCCTTCAACAATGGCAGCGGCGCCGTCGAGAGCTATGCGGCAACCGCCAGCTACTTCACCGCCGCCAAGCAATCAGCTGGCGGATACCTGACGGCCCCTGCGAGCGGGGCCTCCGCGGGCAATGGCGTGTTTGCGGCTGGCGCCCCGGGCAGCTTCCCAGCGAGCACGTTCAACGCCACGAATTACTGGACGGACGTGATCTTCCGGCCCGGGCAGGATGCACCGCCCAGCTTCACCTCGGCCAGCACCGTCACGGCCAATGAGAACCAGATCCTGGCCACGACCTTGCGGGCAACGGACCCGGACGGTGGCACTCTCCAATACTCCATTGCCGGCGGCGTCGACGCCGCCAAGTTCCAGGTCAACAGCACGACCGGCGTGGTGACCTTCAGGGCGTCGCCCGATTTTGAGACCTCGGGCGATGCCAATGGCGACAACATCTATGAGCTGACCGCCGGCGTCTCGGATGGCACCACGACCGTCACTCAGTCGCTGCGGGTCACCCTGACCAACCTCGCCGATGCGGTCACCGCCTCCACCCTGTTCGGACAGGGTGGCGTGCCAGCACAGATCGTCACGGCCGACGCCGGCGACTACGAGCTCGGCCTGCGCTTCCAGGCCACACAGTCCGGGGTTGTTAGTGCGCTACGCTATTTCCGCGGCGCCGAGGACGCGTTCGATACTGACACCCGCACGCTCAACCTGTGGGACGCCTCCGGTTCGAAAATCGCCTCGGTCACGGTGACCTCGCCGCAGTATGCCAGCGGCTGGCAGGTGGCAACCTTGGCAACGCCGGTCGCGCTCACCGCCAACACCACCTATGTGGTCTCCTACGGCACCACGCAGAATTATGCGTATACGCCAACCGCCTTTGCCACGGACATCACCGGGTCTGGTGGTGTGCTGCGGGCGCCTGCTGCCGGTGGCAACGGCGTCGTCGCCGAGGGAACGCCGAACAGCTTCCCCACTGCGACAACCGGTGCGAATTACTGGGCAGATCTGGTCTTCGCGCCGGGCAGCGGGCCGGTCTTTACCTCGCCAGCCACCTTCGCCAGTGCGGAGAACCAGACCGCCGTCGGCACCGTCGCGGCGGTGAATGCCCAGCCGGTGAACTATGCCATCGTGGGTGGAGCCGATGCAGCGTTGTTCCAGATCAACGCCGCAACCGGCGCCCTGTCGTTCCGGACCGCGCCGAATTTCGAGGCACCGGGCGATGCCGATCGCAACGGGACCTACCTACTGACGGTCAGCGCCTCCGACGAGGTCACCGGCACGGTGCAGCAGAACCTCGTCGTCACGGTGCAGGACCTGAACGAGTTCGCGGTCACCGCGCCGCAGGATACCAACACGGCGACGAACACCGTTCCCGAGAACTCTCCCGTCGGCACCCTGGTCGGCGTGACGGCGCTCGCCACGGATGCCGATGGCTCGTTGAACACCGTGAGCTACAGCCTGACCGACAATGCCGGTGGCCGCTTCACCATCAACCCGACGACCGGCGTTGTGTCGGTGGCCATGGGCGCCGTCATCGACTTCGAGACCGCCACCCAGCATGGCATCACCGTCCGGGCCAGCTCGGCCGACGGCTCCTCGGCGAGCACCAGCTTCACGATTTCGGTGCAGGACCTCGTCGACAGCGGCGTCTCGCGAACCGGAACGGCCGGCGCTGACTCCCTGCTCGGGACCAGCGGCAATGATACGCTGACTGGTCTGGACGGCAACGATACGCTGGACGGCAGCACGGGGGCGGACAGCCTAGTGGGAAGCACCGGCAACGACGTCTATATCGTGGACAATGCTAGCGATGTCGTGACCGAGGCCTCCGGCGCCGGGACGGATACGGTCAGGACGACCCTGCTGGCCTATACGCTAGGTGCCAATCTCGAGGCCCTGGTCTTCACCGGGGCGGGGAATTTCAGCGGTACCGGCAACACCCTGGCCAACAGCATCACGGGCGGCGCCGGTAACGACACGCTCAACGGCGGGTCCGGAGCGGATACGCTGGATGGCGGCATTGGGGCTGACACGCTGGTGGGCGGGGCCGGCAATGATACCTATCTCGTCGACGATGCCGGCGATGGCGTGACCGAGGCGGCCAGCGCCGGGACGGACACGGTCAGGACCGGTTTGCTGGCCTATGCGCTGGGCCTCAACCTGGAGAATCTGGTCTTCACCGGGCTTGGCAATTTCAGCGGGACCGGCAACGCCCTGGCCAACAGCATCACCGGCGGCGCCGGCAATGATACGCTGGACGGCGACGTCGGCGCCGATACCCTAGTGGGTGGTGCCGGCAACGACACCTTTATCGTCGGCAGCACTGGTGAGGTGATCACCGAGACGGCTGGTGCCGGGACAGACACCGTCCAGACAATCCTGTCTGCCTATACGTTGGGCACCAATCTGGAGACCCTGACCTTTGTCGGATCCGGCAACTTCGCCGGCACCGGCAACGCGCTCGCCAATAGCCTGACCGGCGGCGCGGGGAATGATACCCTCAACGGCGGCACCGGGGCCGACACCCTGATCGGTGGCGCGGGCAATGACCTCTACACCATCGACAATGCCGGCGATGTGGTGACCGAGCTGCAGGATCAGGGCGTGGATACGATCCAGGCCTCCCTGACCTTCACGCTCGGCGCCAACATCGAGAACCTCGTGCTCACCGGCACGGGTGCCATCAGCGGCACCGGCAACGGCCTCGACAACAGCCTGACCGGCAACGCCGGGGCCAACCGGCTGACCGGCGGAGTGGGCGCGGATACCCTGATCGGCAATGGCGGCGCCGATACCCTCGATGGCGGCACGGAGAATGACCGGCTGACTGGGGGGGCGGGGGCTGACTCCCTCACGGGCGGGGGCGGGGCCGACATCTTCATCTACAATACGACGAGCGAAGGCGGGGATACCATCACCGACTTCACGTCCGGCGTGGACAGTATCTGGCTGTCGGCAGCCGGCTTCGCCGGCCTCGCGCCGGGAGCCCTGGCATCCAGCAACCTGACGATCGGGGCCGCCGCCAGCGGAACAGCAGCCCAGATTATCTACAATCCAACTCTGGGGCGCTTGTCCTGGGATGCGGACGGGTCAGGAGCTGGAACCGCCATCGTATTGGCAGCGCTCTCCAACACGCCCGCCATACTGAACACGTCCGACTTCCTGGTGGTGGCTTGAGGGCCACCCGGTTGGCGATGAGAGGCGGGAGCCACCCTGCGGTTGGCGCTGGAGGACAGCTACGGGATGGTGCGAGTTGGACCACTACCCCGGAGCGTCCCAGGCAGAGGGCAGGATGATGCGGAGTGTGCTCGGGCACACCCTTCCGGATGGACGAACCGATGTGGTGTTTGGCGGCCATCCGCTGCTGGTATAGGGAGAACGAGGCCAATTGCCGGATTGCGGGCGTGTCCGGCATCGGCCCAAGCACGGCCTTCGCCGTTGGTAACGCCACCAACCTCATCCCCGGCTCGGCATTTCAGGGCCTGAATCGGGCTTTTACCGAAACAGAACAGCACGGGTGTCAAGCCGCGGCAGCATAGCATCTCGAATGCAGGCCAACGCTATTTGCGTTGTGCGCTTGTGTCCGGAGCCTCAGCGGCGATTCGACATACACAGGCTAAACGGGGGATGGCTGAGGAAACTGCTTGGCTACCGCTTAACCATGATGGCAGTGATCGCGTAGGCCAACAAAACTACTCATACCAGTCCGCGAAATTGCTGACTCGGACGTGATTTGAGCCGACGCGGGCGGAAGTGATTCTGGTGGCGTCCAACCCAGTTGAGGGAGGACGCGATGGGTGGGCGAACGCTGACGATCCGCACAGAGCTGCCGGCGGCGGAGTTGCGTCGGTTGGCGCGGCGGGAGGAGGACCGCGCGGCTGCGGCACGGATGCAGGCAATCGCGGGCGCGCTTGAGGGTCTGCCGCGGGCTGAAGCGGCGCGGCTGGCTGGCATGGAACGGCAGGCGTTGCGCGATGCCGTGGTGCGCTACAACGCCGAGGGTCTTGCCGGACTGCACGATCGACCACGCTCAGGTCGGCCAGCGCGGCTGGACGAGACGCAAAAGGCGGCGCTGAAGCAGGTGGTGCTGGACGGACCAGACGTCGAGGCAACGGGCCTGAGCGCCTGGACCTTGTCCGAGCTGTGCCGCGAGGTCGAACAGCGCTGGGGCGTGTCGTACCACCCCTCGCACATGGGGAAACTGATGCACCAGCTCGACTTATCGTGGCAGAAGGCGCGGCCGTCGCACCCAAAGGCGGATGCGGCAGCGCGCGAGGCGTTTGCAAAGGGGGGCTGCAGGCCGCTCTCGACGAGGCACGGGCGGAGCACAGCGACCAGCGCCTGACGCTGTGGTCCATGGATGAAGCCAGGTTTGGCCAGAAGGGCCGCGTTTGTCACCGCTGGTTCACCCGCGGTCAGCGCCCGCCCGGACTGTGCGACCAGCGCTATAGTTGGACCCACCTCTTCGCCGCCGTCCGGCCCGCAACAGGCAGGGGCTTCGCCCTCGTGCTGCCCGAGGTCTCGGTCAAGGCGATGAACGAGTTCCTCGCCCGGTTCGCAGCAACCCTGGCCAATGACGAGCACGCCGTCATGGTGCTCGACCGTGCCGGTTGGCATACCGCCAAGAAGCTCGTGATCCCGAGCAACGTCACGCTGGTCTGGCTGCCGCCGTACTCACCGGAGATCAACCCGGTGGAGCGGGTCTGGTTGTACTTGCGCGAGAAGCACTGGAGCCACCGCCTGCTCGATACCAGTGACGCCATCGTCGATGCGCTCTGCCGAGCTTGGAATGCACTCACCGCAGAGCGCCTACGAAGCCTCACCAGCTACCCCTACTTGGAGCAGGTCAAGATTTAGGCGGATCGGTATCAGAGGGTGTTAAGCAATTTTTTATTGTTTGTTGGCTAAACGGCGGAGCGTGATGCGCGTCATGGCGGCGTACAGCAGCATCTCGCTGGTCTGGATAAGGCGCTCGAAGTCACGGCTCAAGCGCCGGTTTCGCCCGAACCAAGCGAATGTGCGCTCCACCACCCAGCGCCGCTTGAGCACATGGAAGCCGCGCGGAATCTCGGGGAGCGGCTGATCGGGGCGACCCCAGATACCGCGTAGGCCGGTCCACCAATGCTTGCTGATCGTCAGCTGCCAGCCCAAGCGTTCCAGCAGCCACGCCTTCAGGCCTTGGTAGGCGCTGTCGGCCCAGACCAATACAATGCTGGGGAACTCGGCATTCAGCCCAGCGAGCAGTAAAGGTGCACCAGTTCGGTCGTGGATGTCGGCGGTGTGCACACGCGCTTTCAGCAGGCTACCTTCAGTATCGACCAGAATATGGCGTTTGCGACCAGAGACCTTCTTGCCGCCGTCATAGCCGCGCGGCCCGCCGGCCTCGGTGGTCCGGACGGACTGGCTGTCGATGATGGCTGCTGTGGGCTGCGCCTTGCGGCCGATGGCGAGGCGGTGCTGCTCACGCAGTGCCGCGTTGACCCGCTCCCAGGTGCCGCGCCGGCGCCACTTGGCATAGTGGTAGAACACGGCTGTCCAAGGCGGAAAGTCGTGCGGCAAAGCCCGCCACTGGCAGCCGGTGCGGAGCAGGTAGAATACGGCCTCGACGATGCGGCGTAGCGGGAAGACTTGTGGATGTCCTGCCTGCTCTCCCGGGCAGAGCAGGGTTGCAAGGATCGTCCATTCTGCATCGCTCAAGTCGGAATGGTAAGAACTCGACGTCATGTATCAGAGATGGTGGCGGGATCTCTGCTATGCGCTGCTGCCAACAGCCACCAGCACGCAATAAAATTGCTTAGCAGCCTCTCACACCGCCTGGGCACGGCTGACTGCGGTGTGAGCTAGTGTTCTGACTCCAACACTTGTTTCCCTCGACGGACCTTGTCGAGAATGT
>NZ_JCACHU010000006.1:0-12411 GCF_059504005.1 Belnapia sp.
AAGCCGAATCTCCTGCACCAGGCCCGGATGCTCTCGTGCGTGACGGTAATGCCTCCCTCGGCCAGGATAAGCTCCACCTCGCGCAGGCTCAGGCCGAACACGTGGTACAGCCACACGGCGTAGCTGATGATCTCGGCTGGGAAGCGGTAGCCAGGGTAGGTGGTGGGCTCGGGCATCATCTCGCCATTCTGCCCAAGCCTCTTCGTTACGGTCAGCGACCACGAAGTTGAAAATGCCCCCCGTAGCGTTGCTCTCATAGCCGCGGATGAGCGCCGACTGCGGACCACCCCCTTCACCGACCTTGACGGCAAGCATAGCCACTCATGGCCGCTCTGGGAGGGCCCAAGGTTTGGCGCTATCCAAGTCCCAGTTTTCGGCCCCGAGCCGCCGACGACTGCAGAGCGACGGCAGCGGCGGCCTGATCGACTTCCACGGTCTCGCATGGTTTCATCGTCCACCCGTTATGCGCCTGGGATCAACCGGCCTGCGGAGGAGAGGCGGCAGCGATGCGGGCGAGCCTATGACTTGTCGCGAGCCGGAGGCCCAAGCGGCGCCCGACCCCGCCGGCGACGGCCCGGCGGCGGAGCGTGATGCCCCCGCCCGCGCAGCCCTAGCCGCGCGGGCCGCCGGTCGGCACGTCGAGGCCGCCGAGGCCTGGCGCGCGCTGCTCCGTCGTTTCCCGGAGAACTGGCAGGCGGCACTGGAGCTGAAACGCGACATGGCCGCGGGTGGACGCTACGCCGAGTCCGACCCCTTGTTCCGCCGGGCCGCCCGGTTCCTGCCGGACGAAGAGTGGTTGGCCCACTACGGCGGCATCTACGCCTTCCACGGGGCAGAGTTGGAAGCGCTGCAGGCCCGTGCCCGGCAGATCCTGGCTCGCCGGCCGGATGACGCCGCGGTGCACGCTGTTCTGGGCGATCTCGCGCGCCAGGAGCGGGATCTCGCTGCGGCCGAGGCACATTATACCCATGCCGTCGCCCTCTCCCCGGATCGGGCGGACTACGACACCGGGCTGCGCGTCGTCCGGCGCTATCGGCTCCTGCAGTGCTGGATGGCCGAGCAGCCGCCAGGGGGTGACGAATACGCCATCGCCTTGGTGAACCTAGACCGCAACGGGGAGCGCCGGGCCGAGATGGCGCGGCAACTTCACGCCAGCCACGTGCCTGTGTTCCGAGTGCCCGGTGTCGAGGGCGCACTCCTGCCGCTTGCGGCCGTGAGATCCCTGACCGGGCGTCGCGCCGAGGCCGGGTCACGCGGCACGCTCGGCTGCTTCCTCGGCCACGTCGCGGCGTGGGAGGCGATGCTGGCCCGCGGCCTCGCGCACTGCTTGATCCTCGAGGACGACGTGATCCCGCTCCTTCCCTTGCCGTCCCGTCTCGGCCTGCTCGGCCTACCCGCAGGATGGGATCTCTGCTTCGTCAACGACCGGATGGCGCCGTTGCTGGCCGGAGAGGCGGATGGGTTCCAGACAGTATCGCTGGCCCACGCCGTGCGGACCTTCGCGTTGGACCACAACGCGCCGGGGGCGGACGGCTACCTTCTTAGCACCTCTGGCGCACTTAAGCTGCTGGCTTGGGTGGCGAAAGACGGCTTCGCCGGCGACGTGGACTGGCGACTTCTGGCCTACGGCCTCCCGCTAGACGATGTCGCGTCCTTGCCGCAGGGGAGCCATGCCCGGAAGGTTCTGGGGACGATGACACGACGGTTCGGCCGGGCCGAGCGGCTGCGTGCGCACGTGTTGTGCCCGGCGCTGATCCGGACGGTGCCGGTGAGCAGCGACCGGGAAGATGCGAACCGGGTGGAATGAGGCGGACCGACAGCGTGTTGCACCGGTTGACGGATCGGGCGCATTGAGCCCGACCCAGGTTTCCGGTCATGCGATGCGGACGTACTGGGGTGAGGACACGAAAGTGCGCTCGACTTTGCGCATTTGAGCGGCGCCGGAGCGTCGGCCAGGCGCCACCTCAAGGCGCGTAGCAGGCGGTTGCAATGAGACGCTGCACCTCGGGCCGGATGGGATCCGTCATTTCGGCCTCGCTGGCCGAGGCGACGAGATGCTCGAACCACAGATGGCGCCGCAATCGCGCCAGGGCGTCGGCAAAGGTCGCGGCCGGGCATTGATGCTCCTATAGAGGTCAAGTGGCGATTTGCGCTGGAAAGACGGCTTTGGGGCGACGGCAGAGATAGCCAAAGATGCCGCGTGCGACGAAGCGCTTGAGGCAGCGGATGATCTCCCGCTTGCTCTTGCCCTCAGCGGTGCGGCGCCGGACGTAGTCGAGTGTTGGCTGATGGGTGCGCATACACCATGGCCGGCAACTTCTAGGATGAGATCGCTTTCCTTGATATCGAGAGCTCGCCCTCCTTCGTCTGCCGGTCCGACGGCGACGGCACCGCGAAACACCTTATCCGAACCTTGAAAGAAAACTTTCTCTGGGTGCACACCTTCGAAACCATCAAGGGTCGAAGGCACTGCCCTCGGCCGCTGCGGGTTGCAGGACTTCGTAGCCCGCTACAACGCCACCTGGCTCGTCGCCCGGCACGGCTACCGCATCCCGAACCAAATCCGCACCGAGCAACGCGGCGTTGCTCAGTGTCTGTCCGCCAACCTACCCTTGGCCGCCTGAACAGCGCAGCAGGCTGTCTCAACAGCTGGTCGCGCTACAGAACCATGAGTGCAACTGCGCCGTCACGGGCAAGCGGATCTGGTTGCCGACGTTCTCCCTTCACCTTCGGCTTCGACTGCGACGTCGAGCGCACATCACCCTCGCGCCAGGCTGTCCGCAGGACGTTCAGAAACTCCTCCAGCGTCGGCCGCGTCGGCGCTGCGTGCTCGTAGACCAGCCTTGTAAGCAGACCAGTTCGTCAGCCTGTGTTGCTGGCGTGGAATGTGGTGGCGGCGGTCTGCATTGGCTTTGAATGGTAAGTAGGGCACCCCTTGACGGGATCGGGCATGGCTCTGGCCCTATTTACGCCGGAGATGCCATTCGGCGCATCCATGCACCGAGCTCGCGCGACGGCGCACACAGCCGCCGAGTGTCGGGTTACTCCAGCTTGATCCCCATTGCACGCACGAGCTCGGCCCATTGCAAACTTTCTGCTTCCAGCGTCTGGCGGAACTGCTCTGGCGTCGAGCACACCGGCACGGTACCCAGCCGTTCCAGTGCCGTCCGAAAGGCCATGTTGGCGCAGGCGCTCTGCAGAGTTGCCGCCATCCGCTTCAACGTCGCCTCTGGCACACCTGTCGGCGCCGCGATGCCGTTCCAGGTCTCTGCCCGGAACCCTGTTAAACCTTGCTCCGAAATAGTTGGTACGTTTGGCATTGCTGCCAGACGTTCAGTACCTGCAACACCAAGCACACGGATCGCTGCACCGTCGAGATGGGGTATGATGTCGGAGGGATTGCCGAAATACGCTGCGACGTCGCCGGTAAGCACCGCCTGCATCGCCGGCGCGCCACCGCGATACGGTACGTGCTCCGCTGATGCCTGTGTGCGGTTCAACAGCAACAGCATCGCCAAGTGATTGGACGATCCATTGCCGCCGGAGGAGTAACTGACCTTCCCCGGATTTGTCCGCAGATACGCCAGAAAACTGGCGAGATCATTAATGCCCAGCCGGACTGACACCGCCAGCACCTGCGGATTGGCGCCGATGATGGAGATCGGCGCAAAGTCGCGGATGGGATCATAGGGCACGCGCGTCAGCGCTGGCAGCATAACCATCTGGGACGCGCTCGCGGTGAGCAGCGTGTAACCGTCGGCCCGGCTGCGGGCTACTGCCTCCACCGCGATAGCGCCATTCGCGCCTGTTCGGTTCTCAACCACGACGGGTTGCCCGATGTGTGCACCGAGCCATTCCGCGCTGAGCCGCCCGATGCTGTCGGTCGTACCGCCGGGCGCAAAGGGCACCAGCAAGCGCAAGGGTCGCTCAGGCCAAGCCTGTGCAGCCGTCGGGGTTGCCGTGATGGTAATGATGAGCAGCGCGGCCAGCAACGTGAAAGCCAGAAGGCGAGAACCCGTCGTCACACCGCGGCTCCTTTGGCTGAGCAACGAAACGCTACACGATCTCGGCAGCCCGCCTCAGACTTTTTATCATGGACATGCCGAGCAGGTGTTCGTGCTGCTTGGCGGGATCCGACGCTGCCTCCGCCAGGCGGGCACGGAAGCGCTGATGTGCCACTGGATCGCGCGCTTCCAAATCCTGCTTATTCTGAATGGTCTGGCGCTGGACGTGCTCGACGGTAATGCCACGGCGCTGACGGTCGTAGCGGTCGAGTATTTCCTCGCCCGCCTCGCCGCGAATGACGCGGGCCAGCTTCTCCACGAGGTTAACTGCGTCATGTACACCGCCGTTCAGCCCCATGCCGCCCAGTGGATTGTTGATGTGCGCGGCATCGCCAACCAGCATCAGCCGGCCACGGCGAAAACTGGCTGCGACACGCTGGTGCACGCGGTACAGGGTGGTGTGATGGATAGGATAGTCGTCACGGCCATCCACGATGCGGGAGAAGCGGGCCCGGGCATAGGGCTCGGTCATGGTCTCCTCGTCGGAGGTCTCGGCCTGGACGGGGAACATGGCGCGCCAGACGCCCGGCACGCGTAGCAGGAAGAACCACTCCTCAGGGTCAGCGTAATAGGAAACGTCGGCGAGGTTTGGGATGATCCGCTTGAAATCGAAGGGCGTGGAGAGCACCAAGAAGCGCTCCGGCCAGGTAAAACCATCAAAGGAAATCCCGGCCGCCTTGCGTACCACGCTATGCGCGCCGTCGGCGCCGATCAGATAGCTACCGGCGATGCGTGTGTCGTCTTCAAGGGTGACGTCGACGCTGTCTCCATGATCGGCGCATGCCATAACAGGCGCATTGAAGCGGATGGCGTAGCCGGGCTTGCCCTGCAGCAGAGCATGCAGGATGCGGGTCAGCTTGAACTGTTCACATTGCAGCCGATAGGGGTGGCGGGTAACGTCGGCGAGCAAGCCGAAATCGAACTCCGCGATGATGCTCTGATCGCGCGCCCGGTACTGCACCCGGGGACCGATGATGCCTTGGTTAATCATCTCTTGCGCGGCGCCAAGATCGTCCAGCATATCCAACGTCGGAGCGTGGAAGGTGGAGGCGCGCATCTCGCCAGACAGCGTAGCGCCAGCTTCCAGCACCTGAACGGGGATGCCCTCTCGGGTTAACGCGGCCGCGGCGACCATGCCGACCGGGCCGGCACCAACTATCAGGACAGGCTTCGGTTCGGACATTGGAATAGGATCCATAAGGCGCAGTTGCTAGTGGTCAAAATCAGACGGATGGTACCCGCTTGTTGTCCAGGAACTATGGGCACTGCCAAAGTACCGCTACCCGCCCCCGCACAGCCCCTTCGGCGTCCAGCCGTGCTCGTGTGTCCTGATGACCCATGGCTGGGAAGAGTCGTGCAGGACGAGCGCGAGCGAGCGGCGTTCCGCAGTACCGGTGATGGTCAACCGGTGTGGAATACCTGCCGGGACGATGATCGGCGGATCGCCGGGGCGGCCGATGGATCGGCCCATGGGCGTCTCCATGCACTCCTCCCCTGCGAGCGTATGGATCGCCTCCGCGCCGGGATGGTGATGTACGCCCGTCACCGCGCCGGGCATCATGATGCCTTCCATGTACGCGGCCGTGTAGCTCTTGCCCGCCGTCGTCGGCAGCGGGCCAACCTTGGCGACATGCTCGCCGCCCGGCGCGCGGTAGCCCGCTTCGGCGACGCTCATCAACCACACCTTGCCCAGCGCTTCGACAACTGTCCCACGCGGCCTGCGGGCTGCCTCGGCCAAAGTGCGGCTCGGGTATGCGTCAATGTGCCAGTACAGCAGCCCGGCCGGAAGTTCGCCTAGCGGGTCGGAGACGAGGATGTAGCAGCCCCTTTCCATCTGCCGCTCGGCAACAGGGACACAGCCAGGGGGCCCCCTGCGCGGATCAAGCTGGCCGGACGCCGGGTCGGAGGCCGCCAGCATCCCAAGCAGGCACCCCGCTGCTGTAGCCATTCCAATCCGGTCTGGTCGGAGCTTCTGTGGGTGGGCCGTCATCGCCGCCTCCGTCCTGTTCTGGCGGACCGACACTACAAGAATACGCTGCACCAGTGGGTACCATCCGTCTGGATTTGACCACCAAGGGTGACGGCAAAGTCAATTTTATCGGCGTGGAGCTTGGTGGGCCTACGGCGCGGACGTCCCCTGTGCTTGGCCCGCACGCCCGGTACCGCATCCAGGGTGGGCGCCAGCATATGGCTGTCGTGGCGATTGGCGCCGCTCAGCGTCAGGCCAAGCGGCGTGCCCTGGGCATCCGTGACGAGGTGGCGCTTCGTGCCAGGCTTGCCGCGGTCCGTCGGGTTCGGCCCAACCTCGGCGCCCCCCTTGTATGGGGCTCATGGTGTCAAGCGCGATCTCCTCCTGGCAGCCATGGAAAGCCGGACGAACTCGGGATCGGCCTCGCTGCGTCTGTGCGGCATCTCGCCGCACCACCTTGTATCCGGTCGGCCCATGGTGAGCGCCTGACCAACATCCCACGTGCGTGGGCGAATGCGAGGCCGGGAGAGCGGGACCCATCTTTTTGACGGCACTCTGGCCCTGGGGGGCAGCGGTCCACGCCCATCCCGCTTCGTCACGAGCAGCCCTGTGGCCGCCGCGACGAACCCGTTCAGCTCTTCAGCATGGCGCCCTCCGGCACGGTGCCAGTGGTCACGTAGCGCCACAACGCCACAATCAGCTTCCTGGCCATTGCCACCAGCATGATCCGGCGCATGCGTCCCTTGGCGCCAGCCACGCGCTCATGGAACCACCGCGCGAGCGCACTGCCGGGCTGGTGGCGTAGCCACAGCCAAGCCAGTTCGATCGCGCTTCGCCTCGCTCGCGGGTTGCCCGATTTGGCGATACCCTGGTCCCGCTCGACCCGGCCACTTCGCCAGGGGCTCGGGGCGAGACCGAGGTAGCCGCCCACCTCGCGTCGGTTACGGAAGTTGCGGAAGAACACCTCGTTGCCGAGCACGGCGGCGAAGGTGGTGCCGATACCGCGCAGTCGGGCGAGCCGGGCGGCGTTGCCCCCCTCCGCCTGTGCCACCGCCTTCTGCTCGGCCTCGACCTCGGCGACCATCTCCATCACCTGCCGCAGCCGCCGGCATTCACGGAGCAGCTCAGCCCGCAGGCAGGGCGCGAGTGGCTGGCCATCCGGCGTGCGCAGCGCCTCCAGGCGCGCCTGCCAGTCGCCGCGCGTCGGCTCGAAGTCGCGGATGCCCTGCGTCATCAGCAGGCCCTTGATGCGGCTCGTGTGCTGGCCCCGCTCGACCACCAGGCGGGTGCGCTCGCGCGACCGCCGTCGGGCGTCCTCCTGCGCCGGGCTGGGCACGTGCACGACGCGACAGACCTGCGTCTCGCCACGTTCCAGCGCCATCAGCGTTCGCAGCAAGCCGGCCGCATCGAGGCGATCCGTCTTGGCCCGCCGCGCCCGACGGTCGACCAAGATGCTGGCCGCATCCAACACCCGGTTCTCGATGCCGCGGGCGCATAGCCACCGGTGCAGCCAGAAGCCGTCGTAGCTCGCCTCGAAGCAGCATGCAGCGCGCACCGGTCGGCCCAACTTCTCCTCAGCCTGCGCCCGCTTGCGGTTGATCAGCTCGAGCAGTCCCTCGGCATCACCACCCTCCAGCCGGTGCTGGCTGACCTTGTCGACGACCGGCGAGTGCACGGCCACGAGCCAGGTCGAGCGGCTCAGTTCCAGCGCCACGAACAGCGTCGCCGGAGCCGTGTCCGTCAAGGATGGTGTGGAGGGTATCGCGTCCATGGGGGGCCTCCTGGTCCTGATGTCCGGACCCAAGCCTACCAGCGCTCAACAGTCCGTCGCCCCATAGGATCTTTTGGCGGGCAGGCTGGTGCTGTCCAGCGCCGCCCGGCTCCAGTCCAGGGCGCCCGCGTCCTGCAGTCGCTCCAGCAGCACACGGTGCAGTCCTCTCCAGACCCCGGCGGCATGCCACTCACCCAGCCTTCGCCAGCAGGTCTTGCCGCAGCAGCCCAGTTCGGTCGGCACCTCATGCCACTGGATGCCCGTTCGCAGCACGAACAAGATGCTCGCCAGCGCCGCACGGTCGGGCGCACGCGGCCTGCCACCTCTCGGCTTCGGCCGCTCCCGCGGCAGCAGCGGTTCCACCACCGCCCAGAGGTCATCAGGAACGAGGAGAGCCATCCCTCCTCAACGCCTCCGCCCGGGTTTGTCCTTAGCTTGCTCTGTTGAAACCCTTGGCTCCCTACGGCGATTGCATTGGCTTTCGCCGGAGCCGGGAGGGGACCGATGCGGAGGATGTCGAAGTCGGCGGTGCGGGTTGCCCGCGAGGCCTTGGCGGCGGGCCGGGCAGCCCTGCCGGAGTACGGCAGCCGGTTCTCGCGGCGGGACTACACGCAGGCTCAGCTCTTCGCTCTCCTCGTGCTGCGGCAGTTCCTTCGGACCGACTACCGGGGCGTGGTAACCCTGGTCGCGGAGTGAGCGGAACTGCGCCGTGCCCTCGGCCTCTCGAAGGTGCCGCACTACTCGACGCTGGCCCATGCCTCCCGGCGCATTCTTGCGGACGCCGAGGCCGGGGGCCTTCCGCGACGCTCAGGCCGTGGTGGTCCGGGGTGCCCGCAGGCGCGGCCTGATCGACGCTGCCCCCGTCGCGGCGGTGGACGCGACCGGGCTCGAGACGCGGCACGTGGGCGGCTACTTCGGGATGCGGCGTGGGAGCGAGGGACACCGCCAGCGCGCCTGGCCGAAGCTCACCGCCGTGGTCCATGCCCATTCCCACCTCATTCTTGGCGCGGTGCCGGGCGTCGGCCCAAGCCAGGGCCCGCCGGACTTCACCCCGGCCATGCGGCAGGCTGCCACTCTGGTCCGGATCGACACAGCCCTCGATGACGCGGGCTACGACGCCGAGCACAATCACCGCCTCTGCCGCGAGAACCTCGGTATCAGGCAGACGGTCATCCGCCTCAACCGCCGCAACACGGGCCGCCGCTGGCCCAAAACGCCCTATCGGCGCGCCATGCGGCACCGCTTCCCGAAAACCACCTACAACCAGCGCCCGCACGCCGAGAGCGGCTTCAGCCAGCACAAGCGCCGCCTCGGCTCAGCGCTCACCGCGCGTGGCGATGCCTCCCAAGCCCGCGAACTGATCCTCCGCGTCCTCACCCACAACCTCATGCTCCTCGCCGAGACAGCCTGAGCTTTTCAACAGAGCATCCTTAGCTTTAAGCGGTCCCGCGCCACCCTACACGCGCGAGGAAGCGGCGGCGCATGGCCTGCTGCCAGATGGCTTTGAGTGGATGCCCTTCACCTACTCCGGCGGCTTGGTCTATGCCGCCTGCCGGCGTAGCGGCAGGAATGGGGAATGGCCGCACCCGCACCACGGGCAATGGAGCGCCACGCTGCCGCTGGCGATGTGCGGGGCGGTGATGCGGGCCTATGCGAAGTTAGCAAATTCAAGACGTATTTGAGATCATTCCGTGTATGTGTGGTGCTGATAAGGTGGGCCATCCTTAACGGACCCCACCCATGCCGCTGACCGCTACCCTGGCCTTCACGCTGCACGACCCTGTCGCGCTGATCTTCGCCCTTCTGGAGCTGTGGGCTGCCTCACATGATGGGGTGGACGCCCCCTGCTCTGCGGCATCGGAGTGCCATAGCGTGGTTGGTGCTGAACCTGAACCTGACCACGAGGGAGAGGAGGCATCCATGGAGAGGGCTACCACGGTCGGCCTCGACCTGGCGAAGAGCGTCTTCCAGGTGCATGGCATCGACGCGGCGGGTGGGGTTGTGCTGCGGCGCAAGCTGCGCCGGCCGGAGCTGCTGGAGTTCTTTGCGGCATTGCCGCCCGCGCTGGTCGGCATGGAGGCGCACCACCATGCGTGACTTCCCCACCGGCACTGCGTGCCTCTACACGGCGGCGACGCTTGTTATGATCATCGCTGCGGGGCCGCCTTTCGTGTACCCGCTTGACGATACCTACATCCACCTCGCCATCGGTCGCACGCTCGCAACCACGGGCATCTGGGGCGCGCAGCCTACCGACCCGGCGGCCGCATCCTCCTCGCCGTTGTGGTCGTTGATCCTCGCTGGCGCCTACCTTGTCTGGCCCAAGAGGTGGGCGGACGGGTTTGTCGCTGTTCCCTTGCTGCTGAACCTTGTGGCTGGAGCCGGCGTCCTCGGGCTGTGGTACACCATCCTGGCCGGTGTCCGCCTGCGCGGGCTGTGCATCCTTCTTCTCTGGCTCGCCGTACCACTCGGTACGCTTTCTATGCTCGGTATGGAGCATATCACCCACGTCCTGCTTGCGACCACGCTGGCCTGGGCCGGTGCACGGGCCATTGCAGATGACGTGCCGCGTCAACTCGGCGTAGTGGTGGCGGGGCCGGTGGCACTCGGTGCTGTGGCCGCACTCGCGGTAGCGGTCCGGTACGAGAGCCTGTTTCTGATCACTCCTCTCGCCGCACTCGCTTTGGTTCGCCGTCGTGTGTCCGTCGCGGTTGCACTCAGCGTCGGCAGCGCCATCACCGTTCTCGGTTTCGGTGCGTTGTGGGTAGCGCAGGGTGGTTGGATGCTGCCAAACCCGCTCCTGCTGAAGGGCATCAACCGTGAAGATATTGCCGCAGGCCCTCTATTACGGCTGGCCGGCAACTTGGGCGGCAACTTGCGCCATCAGAGTGGGCCAGCGGTGGTTGCGCTCGCCCTCGGGTTGGCGGGGCTCGTCGCGGCAGACTGGCGACGAGGGCCAGCACGATGGCGCTGGCGGCCCCTGCTCGCGGGGTTGGCACTCTCGGCGACTGGGCTCCAACTGCTGCTCGCCTCGATTGGCTGGCTTTACCGCTACGACGCTTGGCTGATTGCTTTGGACGGCCTGGCAGCAATCCTGCTGCTCGACGCCCTTCTGGCCTGGCGCGACCTGCGGATGTTTGCCGTGGCGCTCGCACTTATCGCGGTTGTGGTTCTACCACGCACAGCGGTGGCCGTTAAGGAGACGATCCAGTCGGTCGACGACCGCCGCCTGGAACATTTGCTGCCGGCAGAGTTCGTGCGCGGCGCCTATGAAGGACACGTTGTCCTCGTGAACGACTTGGGCATGATCGCCTATCTTGGCAGCGTCCGTGCTCTCGACATGTCCGGCCTTGGTAACAACCAGCCTCTTCGCTTGCGAAGGGACCCAGAGAGTTTCGACACCACGACGCTGCGGCGCTGGGTCGAGGCGGAGGGAGCGGTGATCGCCGTCCTCCAGCTCTGCTGGAGCGAGGTCCACCGTCGCTTACCCCCAGAGTGGCCACTTGTTGCAGTGTGGCGAGTGCCGCGCAACGTCCTCTTCGGAGACCACATCGTCGGGTTTCTTGCCATCATGCCGGGCGAGGCTGAACGGCTAAGGGCTGCCCTGGAAGCGTTTCCGCTGCCTTCCTCAGTTAGCGTGCGCTACCAGCCTGATCCGGCCCTTGCGGCCTACATGCGGGCAGAGGACCGGACACACCAGCAGGACCTCGACTGCTGGTATTGGCAGGGGGGCACCATCGTTAGTTCGCCTGTCTTCCAGCGCCTCAGCCTGCGGCAAAACAGAGGATCTCGCTGTACAACCGTTCTGGTGCGTCGACGCGCATGGAATGGCTGGAATCCTCGACAATGACCAGGCGCGAGCTGCGGATGAGCGCGTGGATCTCCTCGGAGAACTCCGGCGGGCAAATCCAATCCAGCCGGCCGCCGAGGACCAGTGTGGGCGCGGCGATGCGTGCAAGCTCCGGCCGGAGATCAAAGCTGCGGAGGAGGCGCTGTTGCACAGACCTGGGGTGCGGGCGCAGGCATTGGCAAGTTGTTGAAGCAGGAGCCGTGCTGGATCGTGCGGCACGATGGAGTGCAGGATCACCGTCCGATCTGGACGCAGGTCTCCTCGCGCCAGACCCGGAATGCCTTGTCGCGGGCACGGCGGTATTGCATGGCGGTCATCAGGTGCCGCCGCGGTCGGAAATGGCCGTAAATCATGGCGTGAGAAGACAGGAACCGCTGCGCCTGCCTCACTGACTTGAAGCGCTGCATCTGGCGTTCTCGGCGCCGAGTTGGCCGGTGGGAATTCTCAGCTCTGTTGCTCAAATAGCGGCTGGTACGGTGCTTGACCTCGGGAAGGAGTTCACGCTGCGCCACACCGTAGCTGCATAGCCCGTCGGTGACGATGCGGCTGGGCTTGAACTTGAGACCAGCAAGCAGGCGCTTGAAGAAGCGTCTGGCCGCGGCGGCGTTCCTCCGCCTTTGCACGAGGATGTCGAGCACGACACCGTGCTGGTCCACTGCGCGCCAGAGGTAATGCAGCACCCCGTTGATCTTCAGGAACACCTGATACTGTCGGCGAATTCCGAAGTCCTTGGATTTGCTCTGGTCTGAGCGGCCGC